>NZ_JBHSLL010000038.1:0-2994 GCF_042656785.1 Aquamicrobium segne | reverse complement strand
GATTTCAAAAATTTACGCAATACTCTGATTGGGTTTCGACCCTAGAGCATTTCTTGTTTTCATGGAAACATAAAGAAACACTCTAAGCTCTTGTTTTAGCCGCATTTGTGCGACGCCAAATGATTCTATTTGGCTGCAAAATGCTCTAAACAGTTGCAGAACACAACTGGAACATATAAAGTTTGTTCTGGTTTTGTTTACGATTCAGAATTCATAATTGTCGGGGGAATCCGATGCTGACACGCAAGCAACATGAACTGCTTCTCTTCATTCATGAAAGAATGAAGGAAAGTGGCATTCCACCTTCATTTGATGAAATGAAGGATGCGTTGGACCTTGCCTCCAAGTCCGGTATCCACCGGCTTATTACAGCCCTTGAAGAGCGCGGGTTCATCCGCCGCCTGCCCAACCGCGCACGGGCGCTGGAGGTGATCCGGCTGCCTGATTCCTTGATTCCGGCTGTTGGCAACACCCGTAAATTTTCACCCAGTGTCATTCAAGGCAGCCTTGAGAAAAAATCTTCCACAGCACACAGACCCCAGATCGCCAGCAATGACCATGATGCCGGGGCTGCTGTTTCCATACCTGTCATGGGCCGCATTGCAGCCGGTGTGCCTATCGACGCGATCCAGAACAGAACCCACTCCATTTCCGTTCCCCCTGAAATGCTGTCGGGCGGTGAGCATTATGCCTTGGAGGTCAAAGGCGATTCGATGATTGAAGCGGGCATTTTTGATGGCGACACGGTCATCATCAAAAATGCCGACACAGCAACACCCGGCGATATTGTGGTTGCACTGGTCGATGAAGAAGAAGCCACATTAAAGCGGTTTCGGCGGCGCGGGGCCTCAATTGCTCTTGAGGCGGCCAATCCCGCCTATGAAACACGCATTTTTGGACCTGATCGGGTGAAGGTACAAGGCAGGCTGGTCGGGCTGATCCGCAGCTATTAAAACCTTTTGAAAAATGCTCCAGAGTCAAAATCTTCTCTGGTTCAAGAAGATCACGACGCATCAGGCCGGTCGATTTACAGGCTTTTTGATTTTCTTGAGCATTATACAGACCCATTCCTTCTCTTTCTCTTGAAATAAGCCTCAAACACCCTTGCGCTCAAAGCCTTGATCTTCTAAGGCTTCTCCCGGTTCGGAGTGTAGCGCAGTCCGGTAGCGCACTTGACTGGGGGTCAAGGGGTCGTGGGTTCGAATCCCGCCACTCCGACCAATTAAATCAACGACTTAATCACCTCCCCAAAAGCTGGCTATAAAAATTTATAGCCACATTGTAGCCAGATGCCTTGGGGATCTGGAGCCAAACAACACAGCCCTCGTTGTTTTCTTCATCGGCAAGATGTGGACTGCTTTGGTTAATCGGCATTCCGGTTCCCATTATCATTCTCCTGTGGCTGTTCGGGTTCCTGTCCTGAAACCAGCGAATGAACCCTGATATTGGACTGCTTTTTTGCGGCGTCGGTCAGTTTACCATGCGCTTCGAAATCGCCCCACCACCGGAGAAGTTACAGCAGCGGGGCGGGCAAGCGCTTGCTCCCAAGACAGGGCGCTCTACTGCCCGGTAGTGAGTCGGGCGTTGTGGTGTCAGTGCCTCGCTGTGCTGGTGGACGCAGGGTACTCTGCGAGACCTTCGGCAAGCGCGTCGTCCTCGACCTCATATCGCGAAACCTTCGCAAGTTTGGCAAAGGCACCACGAATGTCGAGATGCTCACCGTGTTCAGCGGCATCCATCTGAAGGATGGCAATACCAATGCGAAGCCCGCGCCAGAATTCATCCGTACCTTCAAAATCTGGGAAGCGTGAATTGAAGCTGTCGAGCACCTGTTCGCGGGACATCATTGCCGCATCCTCGACCAGAAACTGCGCTACGTCGGTGTCTTAAATGGTCATTTTTCCTCCTACTTAAAAATAGAACATAAGCAGAACAAACGAGATATGTCTAGCCCGGATCGGTGAGGTCAAGACAGTCACTATTATTAGAATTTGCCATACGAACGCGCAGATCAGCGAGTTCAGCATCATCAAAGGCCATATTCTGAGTTAGAATATCGAGTTCCGTTACGGCTGACTGGATGGTTTCATGCGCCAGACGCAATCCACACATGGCAATCGCCCATTCGTGATTATCAACATCGATATGGTCCATGATGTAGAGCATCGCATTCAGCGCTGACGTGGCGGAATCAAATGCATTATCCAGACGCTTTTCGTTGGGTATCATGCTGTGGTCTCCTTTATCTGTTTTGGTGGTAATGAGGCCCGGCCATGACACGTAGCCGGGCTGGTTGGTCATTGGTAAATTGTGACGATAGGGTCTCTAAAAAGCGCCAGCGCAGCCAGTGCGATGACGGACCAGATCAACGTCCATTCAAGGATGCTGGTCTTGGCTGCGCCCTTTCCAGAACCAGCATCGCCAGTTCGATGCGCTGCGGTAATGACCGCCCATAACCTTGTGCCGTCATCTTCCTCACGGTCGCGGTGGCTTAGGTCTTCCGCCACCCCTAGGTTGTGGTGACGATTTAAGGTTTTGGGATTCCCATCCGGTCGCAAATCAGATTCAACGCTGATTTTGGGAGATCGGCGATGGACTGTGATGCACTTCGGGATGACCAGTGGGAACGGATCAAGAGCTTGGTGCCGGGCGACACCAAAGGCAAGCGCGGCCCACGCACCGATAATCGCAAGTTCCTCGACGCACTGTTGTGGATGGCGCGCTCGGGCGGGCGCTGGCGTGACCTGCCGGAACGGCTGGGCGATTACCGCAGCGTGAAGCGGCGCTACTATCGCTGGATCGAGATGGGCGTACTGGACGACATGCTAGAAACGCTGGCCCGCGAAGCCGATCTGGAATGGCTGATGATCGACAGTACCATCGTGCGTGCCCACCAGCATGCTGCTGGAGCGCGCAAGGTAAAAGGGGGGGCGGATGCCCAGGGCCTGGGTCGGTCTCGCGGTGGCCTGAGCACCAAGATCCATGCCGCCACCG
>NZ_JBHSLL010000037.1:0-19390 GCF_042656785.1 Aquamicrobium segne | reverse complement strand
TCTGACGAAGGAAGAGGGTGGCCGTCATACGCCGTTCTTCAACAACTACCGTCCGCAGTTCTATTTCCGCACCACGGACGTGACCGGTATTGTGACGCTTCCTGAAGGCACCGAGATGGTGATGCCTGGCGACAACATCACGGTTGATGTGGAACTGATCGTTCCGATCGCCATGGAAGAGCGCCTGCGCTTTGCTATCCGTGAAGGTGGTCGCACCGTCGGCGCCGGTATCGTTGCCGCAATCGTCGAATAAGACATTGTGATTTTGGCGGTTCCTGTGGAGGGGCCGCCAATTTCCGTTCAAAATCGCTTGAAGCTTTGGCTGGAACCGATTAGGAACGGGCAGTTCTTCAGGCCCGCAATCGAATTGGCCTGATGATTTGAAGTAGGGGTATAGCTCAGTTGGTAGAGCGGCGGTCTCCAAAACCGCAGGTCGCGGGTTCGAGCCCTGCTGCCCCTGCCATTTTTTCACTGAAGAAAAATTTTTCCGGAAAGGCCACACTGGAAGACCGGAAGAGTAAAATCCAGCCCTTGGTTGCCTTTTGGGGCGGGCTGTGAGATAAGATCTGCATAGCCGGGACGGGACGACTGGATGGTTCCGATGCGGTGTGCCCATAAATCAGATGCTTGCCCCCTTGCGTGTGCAGGGAATCAGATTTATGTAGATGTTGACAGACACGCGACGCGTGAAGCCAGAAGTGTGGCTTTGCGCGTCTGATTTGCATGAATGCAGCAGTTTATCGATTCGTGATTGATAGCTCTTCATGTCTCACGTCCCGTTAAGCGGGATCATCCAGAGGGTTCTGCCCAGGACCCTGAAAGCAGAGCAGTATATGGCGTCGAAGACCACCAATCCTTTTGTCTTTCTTCAGCAGGTTCGCTCCGAGACCAGCAAGGTGACATGGCCGACGCGGCGCGAGACGATTATCTCCACCATCATGGTTCTGATTTTTTCTATGCTGGCGATGGTTTTCTTTTTTGCCGCTGATCAGATCATGGGTCTGGCTGTCGAGCTGATCCTCAATATCGGGCGTTGAATTCGGCGATTACGGAGAAGTTTTTCATATGACCGCGCGCTGGTACATCGTTCACGCCTATTCCAACTTCGAGAAGAAGGTGGCGGACGACATTGAGAACAAGGCCCGTCAGAAGGGTCTGAGCGACAGGATCGAACAGATCGTGGTGCCGACCGAGAAGGTGGTCGAGGTGCGTCGCGGCAAGAAGGTCGATGCCGAGCGCAAATTTTTCCCCGGCTATGTGCTGATGAAGGCCGATCTCAATGACGCCGTGATTTCACTGGTCAAGAATACGCCGCGTGTAACCGGTTTTCTCGGAGAGGACAGGCATACGGCCAAGCCGATGCATATTCCTGATCATGAGGCGGAGCGTATCCTGTCTCAGGTGCAGGAAGGTGTGGATCGGCCAAAGCCGTCTGTTACCTTTGAAATTGGCGAGGCGATCCGTGTTTCGGATGGGCCTTTTGCTTCCTTTAATGGTTTCGTTCAGGAGGTCGATGAGGAGCGCGCGCGTCTCAAGGTCGAGGTTTCGATCTTTGGTCGTGCCGTGCCGGTCGATCTGGAGTTCGGGCAGGTCGAAAAGGGCTGACCCGCATAATGCCCTTCTTTTGAGGGGTGTTTAAGGGCAGCGCATTTTGATGCGCTGCTTGAGTGGTGGGAGGCAAGGGCGGCTTAGCCGGTCGCATGAACCGAACCACCAGGCTGCAACCGCCGGCTCTCGAAGCTGGCATGAGATAAGGCAGATTGAGAAATGGCTAAGAAAGTAGCAGGCCAGCTCAAGCTTCAGGTTCCTGCGGGTTCGGCGACACCGTCGCCCCCGATCGGTCCTGCGCTTGGTCAGCGTGGCATCAACATCATGGAATTCTGCAAGGCGTTCAACGCGCAGAGCCAGGAGATGGAAAAAGGTTCGCCCATTCCTGTGGTGATCACCTATTATCAGGACAAGTCCTTCACCTTCACCATGAAGACACCTCCGGTGGCTTATTTCCTGAAGAAGGCCCTGAATTTGAAGTCCGGTTCCAAAGAGGCGGGCAAGATCAAGGCTGGTGAAATCAGCCGTGACAAGCTGCGCGAAATCGCTGAAGCCAAGATGAAGGATCTTAACGCCAACGACGTGGACGCGGCGATGCGTATGGTCGAAGGTTCTGCCCGTTCGATGGGCCTGGAAGTGGTGGGCTGATCAGATGGCAAAACTGTCCAAGCGTGTAGCAAAATTTCGTGAGGGTCTTGATCCCGACAAGCTCTATGATCTGGGTGAGGCCGTTCAGCTTCTCAAGGATCGCTCGTCGGTGAAGTTTGACGAGACCGTTGAAATCTCGATGAATCTGGGCGTTGACCCGCGCCATGCCGACCAGATGGTCCGCGGTGTGGTCAATCTGCCCAATGGTACGGGTCGTACGGTGCGTGTTGCCGTGTTTGCCCGTGGTGACAAGGCTGATGAAGCCAAGGCTGCCGGTGCAGATATTGTCGGCGCCGAAGATCTGGTTGAGATCGTCCAGAAGGGCGAGATCAATTTTGATCGCTGCATTGCCACCCCGGACATGATGCCGCTGGTCGGTCGTCTGGGCAAGGTGCTTGGCCCTCGCGGCATGATGCCCAATCCCAAGGTTGGAACTGTGACGCCTGATGTGGCGGGTGCGGTTCAGGCCTCGAAGGGTGGCGCGGTTGAATTTCGCGTTGAAAAGGCCGGTATCGTGCATGGTGGTATTGGTAAGGTGTCTTTCGACGCCAAGGCGCTGGAAGAAAATATCCGCGCGTTTGCCGATGCGGTCAACAAGGCCAAGCCGACTGGCGCCAAGGGTGTTTACCTCAAGCGCGTGGCCTTGTCTTCAACCATGGGCCCGGGTCTGAAGCTGGATTTGGCATCTCTGGCCATTTCCTGATGATTTTTGCTGATTGCCGCACAAGCGGCGGTCAGCATGATATTCCCGCTCTTGCTTTGGCAGGGGCTGGAAAGCCGGGGTGTAAAAACCCCGGCATCCTGTCCGAGATTGCAGACGGGCCTCTTTTTAAAAGGTGGTCCTTAATTCAAACGGGTCTGCATGAGACGGGTGAAGACCGGATACTGGAGGTTTTTATGCTTCCAGAGCAAGGTTTGAACCGTGTGTGCCTTTTGTCT
This sequence comes from Aquamicrobium segne, assembly GCF_042656785.1. NCBI lineage: Bacteria > Pseudomonadati > Pseudomonadota > Alphaproteobacteria > Hyphomicrobiales > Phyllobacteriaceae > Aquamicrobium > Aquamicrobium segne. The sequence goes on along the minus strand of NZ_JBHSLL010000037.1, from coordinate 16,255 downwards.
GTACGCTTTCGGGTGTGGCGGAAAGGGGACAGGATCCTCGAAACGTCGATCATGAAGCTCTGTTTTTCAAGGGCTGAGATGACCGGCAAAAGGCAACCCGACGCCTGCATCGTAAATGGTGTGGGGGTCAACTGGAGATAGGCAGTGGATAGAGCGGAAAAACGCGAACTTGTCGCGGAACTGAACGTCGCCTTCAAAGGCGCCGGTTCAGTTGTCGTGGCCCACTATGCCGGGATCACCGTTGCGCAGATGAACGATCTTCGTGTGAAGATGCGTGCTGCGGGTGGAACCGTCAAAGTCGCGAAGAACCGCCTCGCCAAAATCGCTCTTCAGGGCACTGAATCCGAAGGTATCATCGATCTGTTCTCAGGACAGACGCTGATTGCCTATTCGGACGATCCGGTTGCAGCTCCAAAGGTCGCGTCCGATTTCGCCAAGGGCAATGACAAGCTTGTCATTCTCGGCGGCGCAATGGGCAAGACCTCGCTCGATCCCGATGGTGTGAAGGCTCTGGCCTCGCTTCCGTCGCTCGACGAGCTGCGTGCCAAGTTGGTGGGTATGATTTCCACCCCGGCAACCCGGATTGCACAGGTCGTCAACGCACCGGCAGGCAATGTCGCGCGCGTTATCGGCGCTTATGCCCGGAAGAACGAGGCGGCGTGAGGCCGTTCCTCGCCCAAATAACAACACGTTCGAATCTTTATTAAAGGAATATAAACATGGCTGATCTTGCCAAAATCGTTGAAGACCTGTCGGCGCTGACCGTTCTTGAGGCTGCCGAACTGTCGAAGCTGCTGGAAGAAAAGTGGGGCGTGTCTGCCGCTGCTCCTGTGGCTGCTGCTGCTGCTGGCGGTGGCGGTGGTGCTGCTGCCGCTGAAGAAGAAAAGAGCGAATTTGACGTCGTTCTTGCCGAAGCTGGCGCCAAGAAGATCGAGGTCATCAAGGAAGTCCGCGCTATCACCGGCCTGGGCCTCAAGGAAGCCAAGGATCTGGTTGAAGCTGCTCCCAAGCCTGTCAAGGAAGGCGTGGCCAAGGATGAAGCCGAAAAGATCAAGGCCCAGCTTGAAGCTGCTGGCGCCAAGGTTGAGCTGAAGTAACAGCACGGGTTCTGGCGGGTGGTTTTTTTTAAAAAAGAAAACCATCCGCCGCCTTTGAGAACAAAAGCCTCTCAAGGGAACAGGAGCCCGCGTTTTTGAGTTGGAGAACCTCTTTCCTGATGGCCGAAAGCGGCTTTCAGGAAACAGGTTTTCACCTGTTTTGGACATGGCTGCTGTTTTGTCAGCGGCCCGGAGGCAAGGCGAGCCCCGGTGTGGTTTGCCCCGAGATGTGAGCGAAGGAGCTATTATGGCCCAGACCCAGACTTTCAATGGCCGCAGGCGCGTCAGAAAGTTTTTCGGAAAAATCCCCGAAGTGGCCGAGATGCCGAACCTGATCGAGGTTCAAAAGGCGTCCTACGACCAGTTCCTGATGGTCGAGGAGCCGGAAGGCGGCCGCGGCGACGAAGGTTTGCAGGCTGTTTTCAAGTCTGTATTCCCGATTTCGGATTTTTCCGGCGCTTCAATGCTGGAATTTGTCAAATATGAATTTGAAGCCCCCAAATTCGACGTTGAGGAATGCCGTCAGCGCGATCTGACCTATTCGGCGCCGCTCAAGGTGACGCTGCGGCTGATCGTGTTCGATATTGATGAAGATACCGGCGCCAAGTCGATCAAGGACATCAAGGAGCAGGATGTCTATATGGGCGACATGCCGTTGATGACCTCCAACGGCACCTTCATCGTCAACGGCACCGAGCGTGTGATCGTTTCGCAGATGCACCGTTCGCCGGGCGTGTTTTTCGATCATGACAAGGGCAAGACCCATTCCTCGGGCAAGCTCTTGTTTGCGTCGCGCGTCATTCCCTATCGCGGGTCGTGGCTCGATATCGAGTTCGACGCCAAGGATGTCGTTCATGCGCGCATCGATCGCCGCCGCAAAATTCCGGTAACCACGCTGTTGATGGCGCTGGGCATGGATGGCGAAGACATTCTGTCAACCTTCTATAACAAGATCACTTACACAAGAACGGGCGACCACTGGCGCATTCCTTACGATGTCGAGCGCTTCAAGGGTCTGAAGACCATCGATGATCTGGTTGATGCCGATACCGGCGAAGTCATGGTCGAGATGGGCAAGAAGATCACTGTGCGCCAGGCGCGCCAATTGGCCGAAAAGGGCCTGAAGGCCATCAAGGCAACCGATGAGGATCTGATCGGCAATTATCTGGCTGAAGATCTGGTCAACTATCAGACCGGTGAAATCTATCTGGAAGCTGGCGACGAGATCGATGAAAAGACCTTGAAAGTGCTGCTTGGCACGGGCGAGGAAAAAATCCAGATTCTCGATATCGACCATGTGAATATCGGCGCCTATATCCGTAACACACTGGCCGTTGACAAGAATGAGGGCCGTCAGGATGCGCTGTTTGACATTTATCGTGTCATGCGTCCGGGCGAGCCGCCAACGCTTGAAACAGCCGAGGCGATGTTCAACTCATTGTTCTTTGATCCTGAGCGTTACGACCTTTCGGCGGTCGGTCGCGTCAAGATGAATATGCGTCTTGAGCAGGATGCTGAAGACACCGTGCGTGTGTTGCGCAAGGAAGACATTCTGGCTGTCGTCAAGACGCTGGTTGATCTGCGCGACGGCAAGGGTGAAATCGATGACATCGACAATCTCGGCAACCGCCGGGTGCGTTCGGTCGGTGAATTGATGGAAAACCAGTATCGCGTCGGTTTGCTGCGCATGGAGCGCGCCATCAAGGAGCGCATGTCGTCGATCGAGATCGACACGGTCATGCCGCAGGATCTGATCAATGCCAAGCCAGCGGCGGCTGCCGTGCGTGAGTTCTTTGGCTCCTCGCAATTGTCGCAGTTCATGGACCAGACCAATCCGCTGTCGGAAATCACCCACAAGCGCCGCCTGTCGGCTCTTGGGCCAGGTGGTCTGACCCGCGAGCGTGCCGGTTTTGAAGTGCGCGACGTGCATCCGACCCATTATGGCCGCATCTGCCCGATCGAGACGCCTGAAGGCCCCAATATCGGTCTGATCAACTCGCTGGCCACTTTCGCCCGCGTCAATAAATACGGTTTCATCGAAAGCCCGTATCGCAAGATCGTGGACGGCAAGCTGACCAATGATGTCGTCTATCTGTCGGCAATGGAAGAGGCCAAGCATTTTGTGGCGCAGGCCAATGCCGATCTGGATGCGAATGGAAGCTTTGTCGATGAATTTGTCATCTGCCGGAATGCCGGTGAGGTGATGATGGCGCCGCGCGAAATGATCGATCTGATGGACGTTTCGCCCAAGCAGATGGTTTCGGTTGCAGCCGCGCTCATTCCCTTCCTTGAAAATGACGATGCCAACCGCGCCTTGATGGGGTCCAACATGCAGCGTCAGGCTGTGCCGCTGGTGCGTGCCGAAGCGCCGTTTGTCGGCACCGGCATGGAGTCGATCGTTGCGCGTGATTCAGGGGCTGCCATTGGCGCACGCCGCGGCGGTGTCGTCGATCAGGTGGACGCCACCCGTATCGTTATTCGCGCTACGGAAGATCTCGATCCGGGCAAATCAGGCGTTGATATTTATCGCCTGATGAAGTTCCAGCGCTCCAACCAGTCAACCTGCATCAATCAGCGTCCGCTGGTGAAGGTGGGTGACCGCGTCAACAGAGGCGACATCATTGCCGATGGTCCGTCGACCGATCTGGGCGATCTGGCGCTTGGCCGCAACGTGCTGGTCGCGTTCATGCCGTGGAATGGCTACAATTACGAAGACTCGATCCTGCTGTCAGAGCGGATCGTGGCCGATGACATTTTCACCTCGATCCATATCGAGGAATTTGAGGTCATGGCGCGCGATACCAAGCTTGGGCCGGAAGAGATTACCCGTGATATTCCAAACGTCTCGGAAGAGGCGCTGAAGAATCTCGATGAGGCGGGCATTGTCTATATCGGTGCCGAAGTGCAGCCGGGTGACATTCTTGTCGGCAAGATCACGCCAAAGGGCGAAAGCCCGATGACGCCGGAAGAAAAGCTGTTGCGCGCCATTTTTGGTGAAAAAGCCTCCGACGTGCGTGACACCTCCATGCGCATGCCCCCGGGCACGTTCGGCACGGTGGTGGAAGTTCGTGTCTTCAACCGCCACGGTGTGGAGAAGGACGAGCGCGCCATGGCGATCGAGCGCGAGGAGATCGAACACCTCGCCAAGGACCGCGATGACGAGCAGGCAATTCTCGACCGCAACGTCTATGCGCGTCTGGCTGACATGCTCGATGGCAAGGAAGGAATTGCCGGGCCAAAGGGCTTCAAGAAGGGAACTGCGCTGACGCGTGAGGCGCTCAACGATTATCCGCGTTCGCAATGGTGGCAGTTTGCTGTTGAAGATGAAAGGCTTCAGAGCGAACTGGAAGCTCTGCGCGGCCAGTATGACGACTCCAAAAAGGCGCTGGAACAGCGTTTCATGGACAAGGTCGAAAAGGTCCAGCGCGGCGATGAGATGCTTCCGGGCGTCATGAAGATGGTCAAGGTCTTTGTGGCTGTGAAGCGCAAGATGCAGCCGGGCGACAAGATGGCTGGCCGTCATGGCAACAAGGGCGTGGTATCGCGCATTGTGCCGGTGGAAGACATGCCGTTCCTGGAAGATGGAACCCATGCCGACATCGTGCTCAATCCGCTCGGTGTGCCGTCGCGTATGAATGTCGGTCAGATTCTGGAAACCCATCTGGGCTGGGCTTGCGCCGGTATGGGCAAGAAGATCGGTGAACTGATCGATGCCTACAAGGCCGGTGGCGATATCAAGCCTTTGCGTGAGACGGTTGAATCGGTCATTCCCGAAAATGACCGAAACGAGCCGGTTCGCGATTATGATGATGAATCTGTCGTGCGTCTGGGTGAACAGATGCGGCGCGGCGTTTCGATCGCCACGCCGGTGTTTGACGGCGCCAATGAGGCCGATATTGACCATATGTTGACGCAGGCCGGCCTGCACACATCGGGTCAGTCGCAGCTTTATGACGGGCGCACCGGCGAACCTTTCGATCGCAAGGTGACCATGGGCTATATTTACATGCTCAAGCTGCACCACCTGGTCGACGACAAGATCCATGCCCGCTCCATCGGTCCATACTCGCTCGTCACCCAGCAGCCGCTGGGCGGCAAGGCGCAGTTCGGTGGTCAGCGCTTCGGTGAGATGGAGGTGTGGGCGCTTGAAGCTTATGGCGCAGCCTACACGCTTCAGGAAATGCTCACCGTCAAGTCGGATGACGTGGCCGGCCGCACCAAGGTCTATGAGGCTATCGTGCGTGGTGACGATACGTTTGAGGCGGGTATTCCTGAAAGCTTCAACGTTCTGGTCAAGGAAATGCGTTCGCTTGGTCTGAATGTTGAACTGGAAAACACCAGACAGGAAGATGGCCCGGCAGCACAGATGCCGGAAGCCGCCGAATAGGCGATACGCTCAAGTGGTCGCGTTTTATGGCGCGACCACCACAGCCTTTCACGGGCTTTACATGAATTTTCCGGTCAAGGCCGGTTCTGGCGGACTTTCAGCGCCGCATGAAAACGAAATTGGGGCATTTTTGAAAAAACCCCGCAAAGGAGAATGGCATGAACCAAGAGGTCATGAATCTCTTCAACCCGCAGGCACCGGCTCAGGTGTTCGATTCCATCCGGATTTCGCTCGCCAGCCCTGAAAAAATCCTGTCGTGGTCCTTCGGCGAGATCAAGAAGCCGGAGACGATCAATTACCGCACGTTCAAGCCGGAGCGTGACGGTCTGTTTTGCGCGCGCATCTTCGGTCCGATCAAGGACTATGAGTGCTTGTGCGGCAAATATAAGCGTATGAAATACAAGGGCGTCATCTGCGAAAAATGCGGCGTTGAGGTTACGCTTTCGCGGGTGCGGCGCGAGCGCATGGGCCATATTGAACTGGCGGCACCCGTTGCGCATATCTGGTTTTTGAAATCGCTGCCTTCCCGCATCGGCATGTTGCTCGACATGACGCTCAAGGACATTGAGCGGGTTCTTTATTTCGAGAACTATATCGTCACCGAGCCGGGTCTGACGGCGTTGCAGGAAAACCAGCTTCTCTCGGAAGAAGAGTATATGCTGGCTGTGGACGAATATGGCGAGGACAGCTTTACCGCCATGATCGGCGCCGAGGCGATCCAGGAGCTTCTTGGCTCGATGGAACTGGATAATATCGCTGGCGATCTGCGCTCCGAACTTGCGAGCACGACATCTGAGCTGAAGCAGAAGAAATTGCTGCGTCGTCTCAAGGTGGTTGAAAACTTCATCGAGTCCGGCAATCGCCCCGAATGGATGATCATGAAGGTCATTCCGGTCATTCCGCCGGATCTGCGCCCGCTGGTGCCGCTGGATGGCGGTCGTTTTGCAACGTCTGATCTCAACGATCTTTACCGCCGCGTCATCAACCGTAACAACCGTCTGAAGCGTCTGATCGAGCTTCGCGCGCCCGGCATCATTGTGCGCAATGAAAAGCGCATGTTGCAGGAAGCCGTTGACGCCTTGTTTGACAATGGTCGCCGTGGCCGTGTCATCACCGGCGCCAACAAGCGCCCGCTCAAGTCGCTGTCGGACATGCTCAAGGGCAAGCAGGGCCGCTTCCGCCAGAACCTGCTGGGCAAGCGCGTTGACTATTCAGGCCGTTCGGTCATCGTCACCGGTCCTGAATTGCTGCTGCATCAATGCGGTTTGCCGAAAAAGATGGCGCTGGAGCTGTTCAAGCCGTTCATCTATGCGCGTCTTGACGCAAAAGGCTTTTCCTCAACCGTCAAGCAGGCCAAGAAGCTGGTTGAAAAAGAGCGTCCCGAGGTCTGGGATATTCTTGATGAGGTGATCCGCGAACATCCGGTGCTGCTTAACCGCGCGCCGACGCTGCACCGCCTCGGCATTCAGGCTTTTGAGCCGGTGCTGATTGAAGGCAAGGCCATCCAGCTTCATCCGCTGGTCTGTACTGCGTTCAATGCTGACTTTGACGGTGACCAGATGGCCGTTCACGTGCCGCTGTCGCTGGAAGCGCAGCTTGAGGCGCGTGTGCTGATGATGTCGACCAACAACATCCTGCACCCGGCATCTGGCGCGCCGATCATCGTGCCGTCGCAGGATATGGTTCTGGGGCTTTATTATCTGTCGCTCATGAACCAGAACGAGCCGGGCGAGGGCATGGTGTTTGCCGATATGGGCGAGATGCAGCATGCGCTTGAAACCAAGGCTGTAACGCTGCATGCCAAGATCAAGGGTCGCTTCAAGACCGTTGATGCTGAAGGCAAGCCGGTTTCAAAAATTTATGAGACGACACCGGGCCGCATGATCATTGGTGAACTTCTGCCGAAGAACCATGATGTGCCGTTCGATATTGCCAATCAGGAGATGACCAAGAAAAACATCTCCAAGATGATCGATATCGTCTATCGCCACTGCGGCCAGAAGGAGACGGTCATTTTCTGTGACCGGATCATGCAGCTTGGCTTTGGCCATGCCTGCCGCGCCGGTATTTCGTTTGGCAAGGATGACATGCTCATTCCTGATACCAAGGCCAGGCTGGTGACCGATACCGAGGCGCTCGCCAAGGAATATGAACAGCAATATAATGACGGCCTGATCACACAGGGCGAGAAGTACAACAAGGTGGTCGATGCCTGGGCCAAGTGCTCGGAAAAAGTTGCCGAGGAAATGATGGGCCGCATCAAGGCGGTCGAGTTCGACGAGAATGGCCGTCAAAAGCCGATGAACTCGATCTATATGATGTCGCATTCGGGAGCGCGTGGTTCGCCCACCCAGATGCGTCAGCTTGCCGGTATGCGCGGCCTGATGGCCAAGCCGAGCGGCGAGATCATCGAGACGCCGATCATTTCCAACTTCAAGGAAGGTCTGACCGTTCTTGAATATTTCAACTCAACCCACGGGGCACGCAAGGGCCTGGCCGATACGGCGCTGAAGACGGCCAACTCGGGCTATCTGACCCGCCGTCTGGTTGACGTGGCGCAAGACTGCATCGTCACCACGCCTGATTGCGGCACCGACAGGGGCCTGACCATGCAGCCGATCGTTGATGCCGGTCAGGTGGTCGCCTCGGTTGGTCAGCGTGTTCTTGGCCGTACGGCGCTCGATGATATCCTTCATCCGGTTTCCGGCGAGGTTCTGGTGAAGGCTGGCAGGCTGATGGATGAGCGCGACATCGAGGCGATCGAGAAGGCTGGTGTCCAGTCGGTTCGCATCCGCTCGGCGCTGACCTGTGACGTGCGCACTGGTGTGTGCGCCGTTTGCTACGGTCGTGATCTGGCGCGTGGTACGCCGGTCAATATCGGTGAGGCTGTGGGCGTTATTGCTGCGCAGTCGATCGGTGAGCCGGGCACGCAGTTGACCATGCGCACCTTCCATATGGGTGGTACGGCGCAGGTGGTGGACTCCTCCTTCCTTGAGGCCTCTTATGAGGGCACGGTTGCGATCCGCAACCGCAATGTGGTGCGCAACTCCGATGGCCACCTTGTGGTCATGGGCCGCAACATGGCGGTTCTCATTCTTGATGAGGCCGGCAAGGAGCGTGCCACGCATCGCCTGACCTATGGTTCGCGCATCTTTGTTGATGATGGCGACAAGGTAAAGCGTGGCCAGCGTATTGCTGAATGGGACCCCTACACCCGTCCGGTGCTGACCGAAGTTGAGGGTCGGGTCGAGTTCGAGGATCTGGTTGAAAGCATTTCGGTGCAGGAAACAGCCGATGAATCGACCGGTATCACCAAGCGTGAGGTCATCGACTGGCGCTCCACGCCACGTGGCGCCGACCTCAAGCCTGCAATCGTTGTTCAGGACGCCAAGGGCAAGATTGCCAAGCTGTCCAAGGGCAGCGAGGCGCGCTTCCTGCTTTCGGTCGAGGCCATTCTTTCGGTGGAGCCGGGTGCACAGGTTCGTCCCGGTGACGTTCTGGCCCGTGTGCCGATGGAAAGCGCCAAGACCAAGGACATCACCGGTGGTCTGCCACGGGTTGCCGAACTGTTTGAGGCTCGCCGTCCGAAGGATCATGCCGTCATTGCCGAGATCGATGGCACGGTTCGCTATGGTCGCGACTACAAGAACAAGCGTCGCATCATCATCGAGTCGCATGATGAGACGATTGAGAATGCAGAATATCTGATTCCGAAGGGCAAGCCGTTCCATCTTCAGGATGGAGACGTGATCGAGAAGGGTGAGTATATTCTCGATGGCAATCCCGCACCGCATGATATTCTGGCCATTCGCGGCGTTGAGGCGCTGGCCTCCTATCTCGTCAACGAGATTCAGGAAGTCTATCGTTTGCAAGGCGTGTCGATCAACGACAAGCACATTGAAGTGATCGTTCGCCAGATGCTGCAAAAGGTGGAAATCACGGAACAGGGTGACTCGACCTATATTCCGGGCGATCATGTCGATACGGTCGAACTTGATGAGATCAATGATCGTCTGATCGAGGAAGGCAAGAAGCCGGCTTCCGGCCAGCCGGTGCTGCTGGGCATCACCAAGGCCTCGCTGCAAACGCCATCCTTTATCTCGGCCGCCTCGTTCCAGGAGACGACGCGCGTGCTGACCGAGGCAGCCGTTGCCGGCAAGACCGACATGTTGCAGGGCTTGAAGGAAAACGTCATCGTTGGCCGCCTGATCCCGGCGGGTACGGGTGGACAGATGAGCCAGATCCGGCGCATCGCCACATCGCGTGACGAGTTGATCCTTGACGAGCGCCGCAAGGCTTCAGCGGCGCAGACGGCAGACGCCATGCTGACTGACATGACCACGACGGCTGCACAATAAAAACATTCATGCAAGCCAGTTGCGTTCATCTGGCTTGCATGAACAGCCCAACAAAAAGGCCGCCGGATCACTCCGGCGGCCTTTTTGCTGTTTTGGGGTGATCTCGTAAAGATCAGTTGTCGCGCAAGGCAGCCTCGATCTTGTCGAGTGCTTCACTCTTGCCCATGCCTGTCAGGAAGGCGAGGGTGGTGATGACCGGAACGCCAAGGTCTGCTGGCAATTGCGTGGTTGAAACCACCAGATCAATGCCATTGAGCATGGAGCGGACTTCCGTTGCCTTGCACTGATTGGAATTGATGATGATATCGCGTTCCTTCATGGCCTCGGTGACTGCATGTGAGACCAGTGTTGAGGTGGCCACTCCTGTCCCGCAGGCAAACAGCACGTTTTTTCGCAAGGTCATTTCGGGTTATCTCCATGTTGAGCGCCATTGAGAAGCGCCAGCGCCTCGGCGGAATTGGTGGTGTTGAGCAGCCGGTTGCTTAAGTCCTCATCCTGAATGGTCAACATGATCTGTTGCAGCATTTCGATTTGCTTGTCTTTGTCGTTCAGCGCCAGCATGAACACCAGCCCCACCGGCACAGCTTCTTGCGGGTCTTCCATATTGGCAAAAACCACCGGATTTTCCAGTATTGCCAGAGCTATTCCGGGCTTTAGAACATGTTCTGGGTCTGTATGGGGCACGGCAACATTGCTGTCGCGCCCCATCGGCAGGCCTGTGGGCATATGTGCTTCCCTTGCCAGAACAGCTTCGGCATAGCTTGGCCGGACATAGCCGAGCTTTTCCAGCCTCGCGGCCAGAAGGCGGATGACCTCCTCGCTCGACGTGGCTTTTGCCTTGATCGCGATAGCTTCGCTTTCAATGTATCCGGCAAGGGCGTTTGACATATGAACAGTTCCTAAACCTGGCTTGTTGATGTGGCGTCCTCATCGTCTGCACCTGCGGCCCGCTCCCATGCGGCGGTATTGCGCTGGTAGAGCCAGAAGCACAGGGCAATGATTGCAGCGAGCAGGAACAGGCCGATTACGGCGAGATTCTGAACTGCAGCAACCACAACATAAGAAATCCACAAGAAGCCATCGACCACAGAGGTAATCTGCACCGCATTGGCTGGCATGGTGAAGCCTGCATCAACCGCTGCACCGGTAAACAGTGGCGCCAGTGCATTTGCCACATAAAAACCGGCGGCAAGCGTGATGGTGCCAACCACGACCATGCGAAAGACATTGCCGCGCAGGACCGGGGCCGTCATGGCCACGAGGAAGGGAATAACCGCCAGGTCAGCAAACAGGATGACGCGGTTTCCGGGCAGGAATATCGACAGGAGAATGGCAATCGGCACCAGGATCAGCGACGACGAGATGGCAGCCGGATGGCCGATCAGAATGGCCGAATCCAGCCCCACCAGCAATTCACGGTCACCGGCCCGCTTGCGTACGAATTCATGGGCGGCTTCCGAAACGGGAATAAGACCTTCCATGAGAATCTTGACCATGCGTGGCAACAGCAACATGGCGGCAGCTAGCGTCATGCCGGTTTGCAACACCTTGGAAATGACAGTGCTGGCGTCACCCGCATTATAATAGGCGATCACACCGATCACGAGACCGATGATCAGACCCAGCACGACAGGTTCACCAAACACGCCAAGCCTGCGCTCAATGGCTTCGGTGCTCATGTCGATCTTGTTGATGACGGGAATGCGATCGATGATCCAGTTGACGACAATGGCGATGGGCAGAATCTGGGCTGAAGCCAGATGCGGGACGGATACGCCCGGAACGCCATAAAATTTCTGGACAGCCCGCGCTGACCAGTCGGCAAACAGCAGCGCCAGCGCAGACATCAGTGCTGCAATAGTCAGCCCATAGCCGATACTGCCGGTTGCAGCCGTTGCCAGCGAGCCGATGAAGGCAAAATGCCAGAAATTCCAGACATCGACATTAAGTGTGCGTGTCAGCCGCGTCATCAGCAGGATTATATTGACGATGATGGCAATCGGGATGACCCATAGGCCAACCGATGAGCCAAAAGCGATGGCCGCAGCCGACGGCCAGCCGACATCAACAATGTCGCGCTTGATGCCTGTATTGTTGACGATGGCCTGAGCTGAATCGCCAATTGTGCCAAGCATCAGGCCAAGCACCAGATTGATACCGATAAAGGCAACACCAATGGTGACAGCAGCCCGGAAGGCCTTGCCCGCTTTTGCGCCAAGAATGAGCGCGATGATGAAGATGACCCCGGGCAGGAGAACTGTCGCCCCGAGCGTATCGATAATGGCTTTAAGGCCACTGAGAAACGCGTCCATATTTCCCTCCGAAATGTTCCGATTCCAGAACAATTGTTATTCTGCAAGAACAGAAATTGCTCTTTGTTCAGACCCCTGTCAATTCACACAAGGCCGGGAGGAAGGGCTGCAAGACAAATTCCCAGAGGAGAATTCGTAAATTGTCTCTCTGGGAAGGGGGAAAAGGGGAGGGGGATTGATAATGCATCCTTGTCCCTGATTGGTCAGTCAGCCTGGTCGAAGGTGATAATGGAAACCTCGCCTTCAAGTGCGCCCTGATAGGCAGACAGATGCGGTTCATCATCAGGCTCGCCTTCCATGTCGCCGATCTGATCGAGTTCGGCTTCTGCATAACCTTCTGCCGCCAGTGAATCCAGCGCGCGCCGCACGGCCGAATCGTCGTCGGGGGCGATGAGCATGATATGGACGCCTTCGCTCTTTCCGCCCTTGCGACGCCATACCCGGCCAATGATGATGGTGACAGCCCGGTCCTGATCCGGTGATTCCGTCTCGTTCATGAATGATTCCCGTCTTGATGGCAGTTATTGAGGCTTTCTGACGCCCGGATCGCATGAACCGGCCTTGAAGACCAGAATGGAACGTGACAATATAATGCGCAACTGCCCACCGGTACGAAAGATTCTTAATCGAGGCAGGCAAAACGCCGCTTCACCTACAGAATCTGGCGTCACGGGGTTGACGAAACCAAGGCTAGAGCGTAGAAGCCGCGCAGTCAGAACCAATGTGAGACTTTCCTTTCCAGGGTGACACGCCCCGGAGTTAGCCTCAAACAGGGTTCATTTTACGAACGAAAGACATTTCCGGCATGCAAGAAGCGAAAAACGCTTCCTCTGCTTTTTGTTCGGGCAGCACCGCAAGAGGCGGTTTGTGGCCCGAATTTTGGTATGGAAATGATTCTTGCGCTGCCCTGACTGGGTTTGAGATATGGAATTGAGAGACAAGAGGGTTTAATGCCTACCGTCAACCAGCTGATCCGCAAGCCGCGCAAAGCGCCGGCAGTGCGCAACAAAGTCCCGGCCATGCAGCAGAATCCGCAGAAGCGGGGCGTCTGCACGCGCGTTTACACAACGACGCCGAAGAAGCCGAACTCTGCCCTGCGCAAGGTTGCGAAGATCCGCCTGACCAATGGTTTTGAGGTCATCGGTTATATTCCAGGTGAAGGCCATAACCTTCAGGAGCACTCTGTGGTCATGATCCGCGGCGGTCGCGTCAAGGATCTTCCAGGTGTGCGCTACCACATCATCCGCGGCGTACTCGATACGCAAGGTGTCAAGAACCGCAAGCAGCGTCGCTCCAAATACGGCGCCAAGCGTCCGAAGTAAGTTTGCGGCTTGGTGCTTCTTTGCAGGCGCCGCGCGAAAGATAGAGAGACAACAGCATGTCCCGTCGTCACAGTGCAGAAAAGCGTGAGATCAACCCGGACCCGAAGTTCGGCGATCTGGTCATCACCAAGTTTATGAACGCCATCATGTATGATGGCAAGAAGTCGATAGCCGAAGGCATCGTTTATGGTGCTCTCGATCAGGTCCAGTCGCGGGCCAAGCAGGAGCCGGTTACGGTTTTCCATCAGGCGCTCGACAATGTCGCGCCGCATGTGGAGGTGCGTTCGCGCCGTGTTGGTGGCGCCACCTATCAGGTTCCGGTCGATGTTCGCCCTGAGCGCCGTCAGGCGCTGGCCATCCGCTGGCTGATCGCTGCTGCGCGCAACCGCAATGAGACCACCATGATTGATCGTCTGTCGGGCGAGTTGATGGATGCCGCCAATAATCGTGGCACCGCTGTCAAGAAGCGCGAAGACACTCACAAGATGGCCGAAGCCAACCGCGCCTTTGCGCATTACCGCTGGTAAGCGCGAAAGAAGAAGAGAGGCACTCCCATGGCCCGCGAATATCCAATTCACGAATATCGTAATTTCGGCATCATGGCTCACATCGATGCCGGCAAGACGACCACGACCGAGCGCATCCTGTATTACACAGGTAAGAACCATAAAATGGGCGAGACGCATGATGGCGCCTCGACCATGGACTGGATGGAGCAGGAGCAGGAGCGTGGCATCACGATCACCTCGGCTGCAACCACCACGTCCTGGCGGGGCCGTGACGGCAAGGATCGTCGTTTCAATATTATCGACACCCCCGGCCACGTTGACTTCACCATTGAGGTTGAGCGTTCCTTGCGCGTGCTCGATGGCGCCATCACCCTGCTGGACTCCAATGCGGGCGTCGAGCCGCAGACCGAGACCGTCTGGCGTCAGGCCGAGAAGTATGACGTTCCACGGATGATTTTCTGCAACAAGATGGACAAGATCGGCGCGGATTTCTTCCGTTGCCTCGACATGATCAAGTCGCGTCTGGGTGCTGTGCCGCTGGCCATGCAGATTCCGATTGGTGCCGAGAATGATTTCAAGGGCGTCATCGATCTTCTTGAGATGAAGGCGCTGGTCTGGCATGATGAGGCGCTTGGTGCGCAGTGGGATGTCGTTGATATTCCTGCTGATTTGCAGGCCAAGGCTGAAGAATATCGCGAAAAGCTCATCGAGACGGCTGTCGAGATGGATGATGACGCGATGAATGCCTATCTTGAAGGCAATATTCCTTCGGTTGATGAGTTGCGTGCGCTGGTTCGCAAAGGAACCATCGACGTCAAGTTCCATCCGGTGTTCTGTGGTACGGCCTTCAAGAACAAGGGCGTTCAGCCGCTTCTGGATGCTGTGATCGATTATCTTCCGGCCCCGGATGAAATTCCGCCGATCAAGGGTATCGACGCCAAGACCGAAGAAGAAATCGTTCGTCACTCGACGGATGATGAGCCGCTGTCCATGCTGGCCTTCAAGGTCATGAACGACCCCTTCGTCGGTTCGCTGACTTTTGCCCGTATCTATTCAGGCAAGATCACCAAGGGCATGTCGATTGAAAACACCGTCAAGGGCAAGAAGGAGCGCATCGGCCGTATGTTGCAGATGCATTCCAATTCGCGCTCTGACGTTGATGAGGCTTTTGCTGGCGACATCATCGCGCTTGCCGGTCTGAAAGAGACGGGCACGGGTGACACGCTGTGCGATCCTTTGTCCCCGGTCATTCTGGAGCGTATGGATTTTCCTGAGCCGGTTATCCAGATCGCCATTGAGCCGAAGACCAAGGCGGACCAGGAAAAGATGGGCCTTGCGCTGCATCGTCTGGCTGCTGAAGATCCGTCCTTCCGCGTCAAGACCGATGAAGAAAGCGGTCAGACCATCATTGCTGGCATGGGTGAGCTTCACCTCGACATCATTGTCGATCGCATGAAGCGCGAGTTCAAGGTCGAGGCCAATGTTGGCGCTCCCCAGGTTGCTTATCGCGAAACGATCACCCGTTCGCATGAGCAGGACTACACGCATAAGAAGCAGACCGGTGGCACGGGTCAGTTTGCCCGCGTCAAGGTTGTGTTCGAGCCGAACAGCGAGAGCGAGGATTACCAGTTCGAGTCCAAGATTGTCGGTGGTGCCGTTCCCAAGGAATACATCCCCGGCGTTCAGAAGGGTATCGAAAGCATCATGTCTTCGGGTCCGTTTGCCGGCTTCCCGATGATTGGTGTGAAGGCAACCCTCATCGATGGTGCTTTCCACGATGTTGACTCCTCGGTACTGGCATTTGAAATCGCTGCACGGGCCTGCTTCCGCGAAGCTGCATCGAAACTGGGTGTGCAGCTGCTTGAGCCGGTCATGAAGGTCGAAGTTGTTACGCCGGAAGAATATGTCGGAAACATCATCGGCGACCTGAACAGCCGTCGTGGTCAAATCCAGGGACAGGAAGCCCGTGGCATTGCCGTGGTCATCAATTCCATGGTTCCGCTGGCCAACATGTTCAAATATGTCGATACTTTGCGCTCCATGTCGCAGGGTCGCGCACAATACACCATGCAGTTCGACCACTACGAGCCGGTTCCGACCGCCGTGGCGCAGGAAGTGCAGAAGAAATACGCATAAGCCCCCACGGGTTGCTTGTAACTTAATTCAACGCCCCGGTGGGCAAGCAGGAATGGAGATCTCACATGGCAAAAGGTAAATTCGAGCGCAATAAGCCTCATGTGAACATTGGCACGATTGGTCACGTTGACCAT
>NZ_JBHSLL010000036.1:0-51204 GCF_042656785.1 Aquamicrobium segne | reverse complement strand
GAAGGTAATCTTGCCCCAGACCGTAAACTGGTCCTGCCAGTCGGGATCGCCCGGATGACCCGTCCAGTCAGGTTCGGCGACATCGCGCTGGAGGGTGAAGCGATTGTTGAGATCGCCTGCGCCAATCATCAGAGCTGCATCCTGCGATAGGGCGCAATCAGAGCTTCCACGGCAAAGGGCAGTGAAGCCATGCCTGCTGAACTGGTCGCCTCGCGGTTTTGATACCAGTGGCCGACTAGTAGCAGGATCGCGACTTTGAGCGGGTCCGGAACCGTGCTGGTCGAGGGTGGTCCCGGCTTGGTCTCGTACCCAGTGGTCGTCGCAAACCGAGCAACCGAGTTGGAGAGCAGGAATGAATCAAGCAGTCAGGAAACGCACTGGAAGCCGAAATAATCTGCCTGATGCCGACACGTCGGTCCTGGCGCGATTGGCGGCGCTGAAGCGGATGTCAGTCAAGGAGTTGAAACTGAAGTGGGAGGCGCTGTTCGACACGCCGGCACCGAACAACAGCCGCGGCAATCTGGAATTGCGACTTTCCTGGCGCATCCAGGAGCTGGCGCTGGGTGGCCTTTCTCGACAAACCACCAGGATGCTGGATCTGCTGGCCGACGAGATCGACGGCAAGTCCGGCAGCAAGGCGATCATCGCCGATCCGCGCAATCCCGTTGTCGGCACCAGGCTGGTGCGCGAATGGGATGGTGTCGAGCACACGGTGACCGTCCTGCGCGATGGCTTCGAGTGGCAGGGACGCCGCTTCAAGTCCCTATCTGCAGCTGCGCGCGCGATCACCGGCAGCAACTGGAATGGCTATCGGTTCTTTGGTCTTGGCAATGCGCGCAGGAGTGAACGATGAATATTCGACAGCCTCAGCGCCGTTTGCGCTGCGCGATCTACACGCGCAAATCTTCCGAGGAAGGCCTCGACATGGAGTTCAACTCGCTCGATGCCCAGCGTGAGTCCTGTGAGGCCTATATCGCCAGCCAGCGCTCGGAAGGATTTGCTGCCATTCGCGAGCGCTATGATGATGGCGGCCACTCTGGCGGCACGCTGGAACGACCCGCATTGCAGCGGCTGCTGGCTGATGTCGAAGCCGGACTGATCGACGTCATCGTCGTTTACAAGATCGACCGGCTGTCGCGATCGCTGATGGACTTTTCCAAGCTGGTCGAGATTTTTGAACGCAATCAGGTGACGTTCGTCTCCGTCACCCAGTCCTTCAACACCACGACGTCGATGGGACGTCTGACGCTCAACATCCTGCTGTCCTTCGCGCAGTTCGAGCGCGAGGTGATCGGTGAGCGTATTCGCGACAAATTTGCGGCCTCGCGCAAGAAGGGCATGTGGATGGGTGGCTATGTCCCGCTTGGTTATGATGTCCGCGACCGGAAACTGGTGATCAATGAAGAGGAGGCCAAAACGGTCAGGATGATCTTCGAACGCTTCGTGGCAATTGGATCGGCCACCACGATGGCGAAGGCGCTGGCAGCTGAGGGCATCGTCAACAAACGCGGCAGGCTGATCGACAAGGGCTTTCTCTACAAGCTGATCAACAATCGCATCTATATCGGCGAGGCTGTGCATAAGGGAACCAGCTATCCGGGTGAGCATGAGGCGATCATTGATCGTGAGCTATGGGAGGCGGTCCATTCCATTCTGAAGACCAGTCCTCGGCTACGTGCCGCCGCGTCGAGAAACCAGACCCCTGCGATGCTGAAGGGGCTGATTTTTACCGACACCGGCACCGCGATGACGCCGACGGCAACCAAGAAGGGCAGCAAGCTCTATCGCTACTACACTTCGATGGACCTGATCCGGAACCGGACGACGGATGCGGCTGGACCCCAGCGCCTTGCCGCCGGCATGGTCGAGGATGCCGTCATTGGTGAAATCCGCCGGATGGTCGCCACGCCCGAGCTCCGGGCGCGGGCGCTCGCCGCCCTGCAAGCCGACACGCCGGACGCCGACAAGAACGCAGTCATTGCCGCGCTCGGTGAGTTTGATGCGTTGTGGGCGTCGCTGTTTCCGGCCGAGCAGATGCGCATTGTCCAGTTGCTCGTGGCGCGCGTCACGGTTGGTGCATCAGGCCTTGCCGTCGATCTGCGCCATGACGGCATCAAATCACTGGCGCGGCAGATGATGGCGCCGCAGATCGAAAAGGATGCGGCATGACGGAAAACACCATCCGCGTGGTAATCCCGCTCACTGTTCGCAAGAAGAACGGTCGGCCGAAGATCCTGCCGCCAGCAGATCATGTGCCCGCCGAAGCTCGGATGCAGGACGCGCATGTGCTGCGCGCTATAGCTCGCGCCTGGAACTGGCGGCGCAGGCTGGAGCGCGGCGAGGCCTCGACCATTGCCGATATTGCCAAGGCCGACAATGTCAGCGATCGTTACGTCAGCCGAATGGTGCGGCTGGCCTATCTCGCGCCGGACGTGCTGGAGAAGCTCGTCATCCACCGCATTCCGCCCGCGTTGTCGCTCAACGATCTGATGGCCATCGCAGACCTGCCGTGGCCAGAGCAGATGGAGGCGGTATTCGGCACGGCATTAGGTTCTACGCCGTAAGGCAGCTTTCGACCCCCTTGCGGAAATTCCGAGCCAAACGGCTACGATCCGAAAGCGGCCGTAAGCTTCGACCGGGGTTGCCAAGCCTAACAAAGCTGCTTTATATCTCAATGGTCCTTGAAGCATTGAGACGATGATGAACGAGCAACAAGCCCTTACTGCATTTGCTGCACTTTCCCAGGAAACGCGACTGCGCATCGTTCGGCTGCTGGTGACGGCCGGTCCCGATGGTATGGCCGCTGGCGCGATCGGCGAGGCGATGGATGCCTCATCCTCGCGCATGTCGTTTCACTTGAGCCACCTTGAGCATGCCGGACTGATTGGATCACGCCGCGAGGGCCGGTCGATCATTTACAGCGCTACTTATCCGGCGCTTTCCGGACTCGTCGAATTCCTGATGCGGGATTGCTGCCAAGGTCATCCCGAAGTGTGCCAGCCAGCCGTTGCAGCTCTGTCGTGCTGTGACCCAATCACGAGTGATGCCCATGCCTGACCCAATTTATAACGTGCTATTTCTCTGCACCGGCAACTCCGCTCGCTCGATCCTTGCCGAAGCGATCTTGAACCAAATGGGAAATGGCCGTTTCCGAGCCTATTCAGCCGGTAGCCAGCCCAAGGGACAGGTTCACCCACTGGCGATCGAGACGCTTCAACACTTCGATTTTCCGGCCAATGGGCTTCGGTCGAAAAGCTGGGACGAGTTTTCCGGCCCATCGGCACCGGTCATGGATTTCGTCTTTACGGTTTGCGACAACGCCGCCGGCGAAGCGTGCCCGATATGGCCGGGCCATCCAATGACAGCGCATTGGGGCATTGAAGACCCGGCGGCGATTTCCGATCCGGTCGAACAACGGACGGCCTTTGTGACCGCCTTACGCTACCTGATGAACCGGATTTCGGCGTTCACTGCCCTGCCTGTCGCTTCTCTCGATAAGTCGTCCCTCAAGGTGCGGCTGAACGAAATCGGGCGAGCCGAAGGGGCGACCAAGCCCCGAGACAGTGCGGCGTGAGGGCGGCATGGATATTATCATCTACCACAATCCTGACTGCGGCACCTCGCGCAACACGCTCGGCCTGATCCGCAATGCCGGCGTCGAGCCGCACATTATCGAGTATCTGAAATGTCCGCCGACGCGGGCGCGCCTCGCCGACCTCATTAGCCGCATGGGAATAACCCCGCGCGACCTCCTGCGGGAAAAGGGCACGCCCTACGCCGAGTTGGGGCTGGACGATCCAAGCCTTGGCGACGATGCCTTGATCGACGCGATGATGGACCACCCGATCCTGATCAACCGGCCCATCGTCCTAACGCCCGCCGGGGTGCGCCTATGTCGGCCATCCGAAGCGGTCCTCGATCTTTTACCGCCACAGCGCGGGGAGTTCATCAAAGAGGATGGCGAGCGCGTCGTGGATCAACACGGCCGCAGGGTCGCGTCTGCCTGATCCTCATACTTATTGTATTGGAGAGTTCCCATGGCTTCCGTTGAGCCAACTTCACGGCTGTCGTTCCTCGACCGCTACCTGACGGTCTGGATTTTCGCGGCAATGGCCCTCGGCGTCGTCCTCGGCACGCTGTTCACCGATTTGCCGAACACGCTCGATGCCATGTCGGTCGGGTCGACGAATATTCCGATCGCGATCGGCCTCGTCCTCATGATGTATCCGCCGCTCGCCAAGGTGAAGTACGAGGAACTGCATCAGGTGTTTGCCGACAAGAGGGTGCTGATCCTCTCGCTCGTGCAGAACTGGCTGATCGGCCCGACGCTGATGTTCGTCCTCGCGGTCATCTTCCTGCGCGATCATCCGGAATATATGACGGGACTGATCCTGATCGGGCTGGCCCGCTGCATCGCCATGGTACTCGTCTGGAACCAGCTCGCGCGCGGTGACAACCAGTACGTAGCTGGCCTTGTCGCCTTCAACTCGATTTTCCAGATCCTGTTCTTCTCGACCTACGCATGGCTGTTCCTAACGGTTCTGCCGCCGCTCTTTGGCTTAGAAGGCAGCATAGTCGATGTTGGCTTCTGGACCATTACCGAAGCGGTATTGATCTATCTCGGCATACCGTTCCTCGCCGGCTTCCTGACGCGGCGCATACTGATCGCTCGCAAGGGGGAGGGCTGGTACGAACGCGAATTCCTGCCGCGGATCGGCCCGATCACACTGGTGGCACTGCTTTTCACAATCGTAGCAATGTTCAGCCTGAAAGGCGGCGACGTGGTGCGCCTGCCATTCGACGCCGTGATGATCGCGATCCCGCTGACGGTCTATTTCGTGGTCCAGTTCGTCATCAGCTTCGCCATGGGCAGGCTGATCGAGGCCGATTATCCCCGCACGACCGCGATCGCCTTCACCGCCGCCGGAAACAATTTTGAGCTGGCCATTGCCGTTGCCATTGCCGCGTTCGGCCTGGCTTCACCGGTCGCTTTTGCAGCCGTCATCGGTCCTCTGGTCGAAGTGCCTGTGCTGGTGCTGCTCGTTCACGTCGCGCTGCGTCTCGGCCGTCGCTGGTTTCCCGCGACTGCGCCAGCGACAGCCCGATAGGAGAGCTCATCATGCCACTACGAACACTCATCGCTCCCGATTACCTGCCTGCTCTCGATCCGCGTTTCGTAATAGAGCGGCCCGGAATTGGCTTGGGTCTGGCGGATAACCCGCCGCGTATCCTACTGCTCTACGGATCGCTCCGGCCTCGGTCCTTCTCCCGGCTGGCGACGGAAGAAGCCGCGCGACTGCTGCAATTCTTCGGCGCGGAAACCCGAATTTTCGATCCGAGCGAATTGCCGTTTCCCGATCAGGTGACGAAGGATGATCATCCCGCGGTCCATGAGTTGCGCGAGCATGCGCTTTGGTCAGAAGGCATGGTTTGGTGTTCGCCGGAGCGCCATGGTCAGGTCACGGGCCTGATGAAAGCGCAGATCGATCATTTGCCGCTCTCGATCGGCAGTGTTCGGCCGACGCAAGGTCGGACGCTCGCGGTCATGCAGGTATCAGGCGGCTCTCAGAGCTTCAACGCCGTCAACACGCTCAGGCTTCTCGGCCGCTGGATGCGCATGTTTACGATCCCGAACCAGTCGAGCGTCGCCAAGGCATACCAGGAATTCGATGAAAACGACCGTATGAAGCCGTCGAGTTACTATGATCGGATCGTGGACGTGATGGAGGAACTGGTACGTTTCACGATCCTCACGCGTCCGCATGCCGGTCAGCTTGTTGATCGATATTCAGAGCGAAAGGCGGCAGCGCTAAAGCACGATCCAACGACCGACAAAAGCGCAATTAGCGCACCTCAAAAGCAGCCCGCATAGACGATGGTCAGAGCGAATCGGCTGACGGTCCATGCTCTTGGCGTAGTAATGATCTTCACCTGGGGCAGCACCTACTATCTGATCGCCGTTCTTGCCGCGCCGATCGTTAACGATACGGGTTGGCCGCTTGAATGGGTGGTCGGTTCTCTTTCGCTCGGGTTGCTGGTCGCAGGGCTTTCCGCGCCTACAATTGGGGATGCAATATCGAGACACGGCGGACGGCCAATTCTGGCGCTTGGCTGTCTCATTATCGCCGTAGGTCTGGCAATGATTGCGGCCGCGCCAAACCTGGCGATCTTCATGGCCGGGTGGGCGGTTCTCGGCATTGGCATGGCCGCCGGGCTGTACGATGCCGCATTCTCGACCCTCGGCGGGATCTATTGCGAGAAAGCCCGCCCCTCGATCACGACGCTGACATTGTGGGGAGGCTTTGCGAGCACGGTTTGCTGGCCACTTTCAGCCGCTATGGTCGACGCGGTCGGCTGGCGCGGGGCTTGTTTCGCCTATGCGGCTATTCTCGTTGGCGTTTGTCTGCCCTTGATCCTCGCCATGGTGCCGCAAGCCACACGGCCGCTTAAACAGTCCAGTATCGACGCCGATGCAACGCTCGTGCTCTCGCCTCGGGAACGAGCCATGTTCTGGCTATTCGCCTTGATCCAGATCATCGCAGGCCTGTTCGTCACGATCGTCGCGGTACATCTGCTCACGCTCCTGCAAGCCAGAGGCATATCCCTGGCTGAGGCGGTCACACTCGGCGCGCTGATCGGGCCAGCCCAAGTCGGCGCGCGGGTTCTGGAAATGCTCGGTCGCGGTCGCCATCATCCAATGTGGACGCTAAGTGCAGCGGTTGTTTTATGCGCTGGCGGATTGATCGTTCTAGCGGCAGGGCTGCCGATTGTTGGGCTGGCGCTGATCCTCTACGGCGCAGGGAACGGCATCTTTTCGATCGCGCGAGGGGCGCTTCCGCTCAGTCTCTTTGGTCCGGAGCAATATGCACCTATCATCGGACGGCTTGCCCGCCCCGGCCTGATTGCTCAAGCTGCTGCCCCCATGATCGGAGCAATTTTGATTTCCAGGCTTGGTTATGACGCTCTGCTTCACGTCATAGCAGCATTGGCAACGATCAACGTCTTGATCGCCGGCATGCTTTGGCAGGTCGTTCGACAACGTCCGCTTGGAAGGGTTGACTGCTGAAAGCTGTCTTTCCGCTTTCCACCCCGTTGCCGACTTTACCGATATCGCCTCGTTGCACTGCGTCCTATTCCGCTCGGAAACGTCCATCTCGGGTGTCTCTGTTCAGGCTGGCTGGTGGCGGCACCCGTTACAACTCGGGCGTAGTTCTAAAGCCGCAAGACATTGAAATCATGCCACACTTTTCGACCGAACCGAATTGGCCGAGGTTCGCATGGTTTGAGACAAAAGCCGTTCAGAGACTAGAAACCGGCGTTCTGGCAGTCTCTGAGGTTCGGTCGCCCCTGCTAAACCCCTTTGAAATCGAAAGGATTTTGGGCGTTCAGGGCAGCATGTAGGGAGTTTGCAATCTGATAGTGGCGGAGAGAGAGGGATTCGAACCCTCGATAGAGTTACCCCTATACACGCGTTCCAGGCGTGCGCCTTCAACCACTCGGCCACCTCTCCGTAATGTGTGCAAGCACTGGCTGGTTTTGCCATGCTGGTCGGAAATACACACTTTCCCTGGATATGGGCTCAAACCCGTTATTTGCCCCTGACCGAAGGGCGAAATATCCTGCGTACATCGGCAAAACACCGTGTACGGGCTGCATCTAGTCGATCCGCGGCCAAATGCCAAGACATAACCGACAAACAATCTGTTTATGATCAAAATTTTGGTCTGTTGGTCGCCTCAAGCCCTTATGAAGCAGGGATAATGGGAGCGCCCGGCTGCATAAAGGGCGAGCGCTCCCGTTTCAGATGTACTCAGCCATCGGTTTTAGACTGAATAATACATGTCATATTCGACCGGATGTGGCGTCATTTCAAAGCGCATCACCTCGGTCATTTTCAGTTCGATGAAAGAATCAATCAGATCATCGTCAAACACGCCACCGGCCTTGAGGAAACCGCGGTCCTTGTCGAGGCTTTGCAAGGCTTCACGCAAGCTGGCACAAACGGTCGGGATTTCCTTCAGCTCTTTCGGCGGCAGGTCATAAAGATCCTTGTCCATCGGCTGGCCCGGATGAATCCGGTTCCTGATACCGTCAAGACCTGCCATCAACAGTGCGGCAAAAGCCAGATACGGGTTGGCGCCTGGATCGGGGAAACGGATTTCCAGACGTTTTGATCTGGGTGAGGAGCCGTGAGGAATGCGGCAGGAAGCCGAACGGTTGCGCGCTGAATAGGCCAGCAGCACCGGAGCCTCATAGCCGGGAACCAGTCGCTTGTAGGAATTGGTCAGCGGGTTGGTAAAGGCATTGATGGCCTTGGCGTGCTTGATGATGCCACCGGTGAAATACAGGCAGCTTTCAGACAGACCGGCATATTCATTTCCGGCAAAGGTCGGCTTGCCGTCTTTCCAGATCGACATATGCACATGCATGCCTGAGCCATTGTCGCCGAAAATGGGTTTGGGCATGAACGTGGCGGTCTTGCCATAGGCATTGGCAACCTGATGCACGACATATTTGTAAATCTGCATCTTGTCGGCATTGCGCACCATGGTGTCGAACTTGATGCCAAGTTCGTGCTGGGCAGCGGCCACTTCATGATGATGCTTTTCCACACGCACGCCCATTTCGGTGAGCACGGTCAGCATTTCCGAGCGCATATCCTGACAGGAATCGATTGGCGGAACCGGGAAATAACCACCCTTCATGCGGGGGCGGTGGCCCAGATTTCCTGTCTCGTAGCTGGTGTCATCATTGGAGGGAAGTTCGTTCGAATCGAGTCGGAACCCGGTATTGTAGGGATCGGCCTTGTATTTCACGTCGTCGAAAATGAAGAACTCGGCTTCCGGGCCGACAAAGATCGTGTCGCCAATGCCTTCCGACTTCATGAAGGCTTCGGCTTTTTTGGCGATGGAGCGCGGGTCGCGATTGTAGGTTTCGCCAGATATGGGGTCGAGAATATCGCATATGATATTCATGGTCGCCTGGGCAAAAAACGGGTCCATATGCGCCGTTTCGGGGTCGGGCATCAAAACCATGTCGGATTCATTGATCGCCTTCCAGCCGCCAATGGAGGAGCCGTCAAACATGACGCCATCGGCGAACATGTCTTCATCAACCTCGGCAACATCCATGGTGACATGATGCAGCTTGCCTCGCGGATCGGTGAAGCGCAGATCGACAAACTTTACGTCATTGTCCTTAATCTGGTTCATGATGTCGGCGGCTGTGGTCATTTTCGGGTTTTCCCTGGTTGGAGATTATAAAGCCTGTCTCCCGAATTTAAGAACCGGTTTCGGGATAAAGACATGCGTAAAACAAGGACTTAAAGCGTAGAAAGTGAACCTGAATGGTCACAATACGCTTTAGAGGGTAGCAGTTTCTAGATGGCGTCAGCGCCGCTTTCGCCGGTGCGAATACGGATGACATCTTCGATATTGGAGATAAAAATCTTGCCGTCCCCAATGCGTCCGGTCTGGGCGGCCTTGCGGATTGCTTCCACTGCGGCATCGACAGCATCATCATGAACAACAAGCTCTATTTTTACTTTGGGCAGGAAGTCGACGACATATTCCGCACCGCGATAAAGCTCGGTGTGGCCTTTCTGACGCCCAAAACCCTTGGCTTCCGTCACGGTGATGCCTTGCAGGCCGGCATCCTGCAAAGCCTCTTTTACCTCATCGAGTTTGAAGGGTTTTATGATGGCTTCAATCTTTTTCATATGTTGGCCTCCAAGGCGAGAAAAAAATTATCCGGGTAAAATTTTTGTGCAACAAAGCTTGCTAAAGCTCTTTGTCTGACTGTCCAGATGCCATTGCAGAAAATTTAGGACATGTGGTTATTTTATGCGCGCAGGCATCATCTTGCATCCTAGTACCCCGGATTGGTTGACTTGGCACGGCCCATCCGATTTACCGTGGTAATAAATTTACCGTGGTAACAAATTCCTGATATTCCGGGCCTCAACTCCATGCTTGAAAAAACTTACGACGCAAAAACCGTCGAGCCAAAAATTGCCAGAATCTGGGACGAGGCGGACGCCTTCCGTGCCGGAGCGGGTGCGCAAGAAGGGGCTGATCCTTTCACAATCGTCATTCCGCCGCCCAATGTCACCGGTTCGCTGCATATGGGCCATGCGCTCAATAACACCTTGCAGGATATTCTGGTGCGTTTTGAGCGTATGCGCGGCAAGAATGTGCTGTGGCAGCCGGGCATGGACCATGCGGGCATTGCCACCCAGATGGTGGTTGAGCGCCAGCTTGCAGAAAAAGGCATTCACCGCCGTGACCTTGGCCGCGAGCAGTTCATTGACAAGATATGGGAATGGAAAGCCGAATCTGGCGGCTCCATCTTTAACCAGCTCAAGCGGCTGGGGGCTTCCTGCGACTGGTCGCGGGAGCGTTTCACCATGGATGAGGGCCTGTCCAGGGCGGTGCTTGAAGTTTTTGTCACGCTTTACAAGCAAGGGCTGATCTACAAGGACAAGCGCCTTGTGAACTGGGACCCGAAGCTGCTGACCGCCATTTCCGACCTTGAGGTTGAGCAGCGCGAGGTCGATGACAATCTGTGGCATTTCCGCTATCCAATCGAGGGCGAGGTTTACGACCCGGAAAATCCGACCACTTATGTCACCGTGGCGACCACCCGGCCTGAAACCATGCTGGGCGATACGGGCGTGGCCGTTCATCCTGACGATGAGCGCTATGCCGGGCTGGTGGGGCGCAATGTCGTGCTGCCCATCGTTGGCCGCGCCATCCCCATTGTTGCCGATAATTATTCAGACCCTGAAAAAGGTACGGGTGCAGTCAAGATCACCCCGGCGCATGATTTCAATGATTTTGATGTGGGCAAACGCCACAGCTTGCGCGCCATCAATGTGCTGACCACGGAAGCGAAAATCGACATTTTGGACAATGAAGATTTTCTTGAAGGCATTGAGATCACACCATTGCGTGAAAGCGTGTGGGAACAGCTCCATGGCATGGACCGTTTTGAAGCCCGCAAGCTGATTGTGCAGATCATGGAGGAGGGCGGTTTTCTTGGCCGGATCGAGCCGCATCGCCATATGGTGCCGCATGGCGACCGGGGCGGTGTGCCCATCGAGCCTTTTTTAACCGACCAGTGGTATGTCAATGCAGCCGAACTGGCAAAGCCCGCCATTGCCTCGGTGCGGGAGGGGCGCACCAATTTTGTCCCCAAAAACTGGGAAAAAACCTATTTTGACTGGATGGAAAACATCCAGCCCTGGACGATTTCGCGCCAGCTCTGGTGGGGGCATCAGATTCCGGCCTGGTATGGTCCCGATGGCCATATTTTCGTGGAAAAAAGCGAGGAAGAGGCGCTGGAAACCGCCATTCAGCATTATCTGGCGCATGAAGGGCCATGGAAGGCATGGGTGGAAGAGCGGCTGGAAAACTTTGAACCGGGCGCCATTCTCACCCGTGATGAGGATGTGCTCGACACCTGGTTTTCCTCTGCCCTGTGGCCATTTTCAACGCTTGGCTGGCCCGACAAGACCCCTGAACTGAAGACCTATTACCAGACTGATGTTCTGGTGACCGGCTTTGACATTATCTTTTTCTGGGTCGCCCGCATGATGATGATGGGCCTGCACTTCATGGATGAAGAGCCGTTCCACACCGTTTATGTGCACGCCTTGGTGCGCGACAAGAACGGCGCCAAAATGTCGAAGTCGAAGGGCAATGTCATCGATCCACTGGATCTGATCGACGAATATGGGGCGGATGCGCTGCGCTTCACATTGACCATCATGGCTGCGCAGGGGCGCGACGTGAAACTCGATCCGGCCCGTATTGCCGGATATCGCAATTTTGGCACCAAGCTGTGGAACGCCACGCGCTTTGCGCAGATGAATGGCGTGGTGCGCAATGATGATGTGTGGCTGGGCGATGCCAGGCTGGCGGTCAATCGCTGGATATTGACGGAACTGACGCGCACGGCAAATGCCGTGACCGAAGCCATTTCCAGCTATCGTTTCAACGAGGCTGCCGGTGCTGCCTACCGCTTTGTCTGGAATTTCGTCTGTGACTGGTATGTGGAACTGTTAAAGCCGGTCTTTATGGGTGATGACGAGGAAGCCAAGGTTGAAAGCCGTGCCTGTTTCGCCTTCGTTCTGGACGAGATTTACAAGCTCTTGCATCCGATGATGCCGTTCATGACCGAGGAGTTGTGGGCGCAGACGGCAGGCGAGGGGCGCGAGCGTTCAACCTTATTGTGCCATGCAAAATGGCCACAGCCCGAATTTGAAGATGAGGACGCGGCAGCCGACATCAACTGGCTGATTGATCTGGTGTCCGGTATTCGCTCGGTGCGTTCTGAAATGAATGTGCCGCCAGCAGCCATTGCGCCGCTGATTGTGGTTGATGCCAATGCAACCACGCGCGAGCGTCTGACCCGGCATGAGGCGGCCATTCGCCGGCTGGCCCGCATTGGCGATACCACATTGGCAGATGCTGTGCCCAAGGGGGCGGCAGAGCTTCTTTTGGGGGAGGCAACCGTCTGCCTGCCGCTTGGGGAACTGGTTGATCTCAAGGCAGAGGAAGCGCGATTAAAGAAGGATGTCGCCAAGGCCACGCAAGAGATTACGCGTCTTGCCGGAAAACTCTCCAACGAGAAATTTGTCGCCAATGCGCCCGAAGAAGTGGTGGCGGCCGAGCGCGAAAAGCTGGCGGAGTTTGAAGAAACGCAAGCGCGGCTGGCGATGGCGCTGGAGCGGGTGCGCTCTGCTGCGCAAGGCTGATTTGTAAGGTTTCATTTACCTTGATTTGATTTATGTATTCGACAGATTCGGGGTGCGAATGCACCCTTGAATCTGTCGTGTATGGGGATGAAGCGTGCTGTGCCCGACCGGGTGCACAAAATCCATTCTGATTTGCTTTGAATAGTCTCGGGGGAGAAGAATTCATGCGTAATATGGGCTTTGCGGCATGTGCCGGAGTGATGGCGCTTTTCCTTCTGGGCATGACATCGGCGCAGGCTGGCGGATTTACGCTGGGTACTGCCGATACGGATATTTTGTTTCAGGAAGGCAATGCCGCCAGGGCCGGTTTTTCTGTGCTTAAATCCGAGCGCAAGCGGGCCAGTTTTGCAGGGCAACCTGTCGAAGGCTTTAAAAATCCGGTTCTGGTGGTCCCCACGCTGGCGGCCAAATACAAGATCAATGACGCATTCTCCTGCGCACTTACCTATACAATGCCGTTTGGTGGCCACACGGATTATTCTGGCGTGTCAATTGCGGGAATGCCGGTCGGTTTTGATCCTGCAACCGCATCCACGACCGGCTCTACAGAGCAAAAATTTCTGACGCATGAATTTGGCACCACCTGCGCTTATGGGATTGAAACGGGCAAGGGGAGGCTCAGCCTGCTGGGCGGGGTGTTTTATCAGCGTCTTGAGTTTGACCAGTGGCTTGGTGGGCCTGGTGGCCCGCTGCAATTGCATCTGGAAGATGGTCAGCTTGGCTGGCGTGTTGGCGCCGCCTATGAAATTCCTGAAATCGCTTTGCGTGCGCAACTCATGTACCGCTCGCAAACAAAAATCGATGCATCCGGTGACTTAAGTCTCACGTCCGGCGCTGTAACACTTGGCCCGGCGACCGGTTGGGGAGAATTTCCACAAAGTCTTGAGGCCAAGGTGCAGACCGGCATTGCTCCGGGCTGGCTTGTCTTTGGTTCAGCCCGCTGGGTTGACTGGAGCGTCATGGATGTCGTCAATTACAATACGACCCTGGACGGGGACCAGACTCTGAATTTCTTCTGGCGCGATGGCTGGACGCTTTCGGGTGGCGTTGCCCATGCCTTTACCGACAATCTGGTTGGCACGGTTGGCCTGTCCTGGGATCGGGGCGTCAGTACCGGCCATGATATTCAAACCGATATGTGGGCGCTGTCATTTGGCGGCACGTACAAGCACAGCCAGAATATCGAAATTCGTGGCGGCCTGAGCTTTCTTTTCTATCAAAGCGGTTCGCAGGATTTTATTCAGACAGGCCCGGGAACTTCGGCTTCTTTTCTCGGTCTTTGGACCGCAGATTCCGACATGGGTTATGTCGGCTCGCTGTCTGCCGTATTTAAGTGGTGATCAGGATTTTCTTTCAATTCCAGTTGGTTGAAGGCGCTGCTTGAATCATTTTCTGCCCAGAATTCACCAGTACTTTAACCGCATTTATGCAACGTCAGACGGTGCCGTCTGACTGCAAAATGCTCTGGTTTGGCAATGGCTGCAATTTGTGCTGATTCTGCAACAGTTGTTCAACTTCCCTTGTGCTAGGTCTGTGTTGATCAAAACTGCCCATTTCCCGCCATAAACACATAGCACTCCATGAAGGCCCCTAAAAAAGCAGTTTGGACATGATAAAGGGGTGCCGGAGAAACCGGCATAGTGGCAGGCGCAAGGAAGAATATGGACGTGCCGGTTATTTCCCGCTCAGGCTTGACAGCTCTCCCGATAAAGACGGGGGCGCAAGTCCGTATGTCAGTGCAGAGCAAAAAACCTGAAACTCAGGATCAGCCTTGCCTTGCGCGCGTGCTGCGCTGTTGTCTGGTTGGCGCTGTTGTGGCTTGTGCGACCATCACCAGTGCTGGTTCTGCGCTGGCCTTTGATGACAAGGTGTTTGACGACAAAACCGGGGTCAAACCAAAATCCAATCCTTTTGCCGTGTTCCGCTTCGGGTTTTCCGCCTATCAGAGCGGTCATAAGGATCAGGCTGTCGAAGCCTATCGCTATGCTGCTGAAAACGGCCAGATTGGCGCGACATGGAAATTGGCGCGCATGTATGCCGAGGGTGATGGTGTTGCCCGCAATGATTATGAAGCATTCAAGTTTTTCAGCGAGATTGCCGATCAGGACGTGGAACCCGGCTCGCCTGAGGAAAGCTATGTCTCGGATGCGCTGGTGGCGCTGGGCGATTATATGAAAACCGGCATTCCCGACACACCCATTCAGGCTGATTCGGTGGCCGCACAGGAATATTTCATGCGTGCTGCTGCCAATTACCGTAACCCTGACGCTCAATATGAAATGGGTGTCATGTTTTTAAAGGGTGATGGCGGCACGAAGCCCAATGCCCGGCAGGCTGGCCGCTGGCTGCAACTTGCGGCCGAAAAGGGACATGCGGCCGCACAGGCCACACTTGGCAATTTGCTGTTTCATAGCGGTAAGGGTGTGCGCGGCCTTGCCATGATGACGGCAGCCCTTGGTCTGGCCCATCCGCAGGATCAGGGATGGATCCGCACCATGCAGGAAGAAGCTTTTGCGCTTTCAAATGAAGCTGATCGACGCACCGCCATTGCCCTGGCCGATGATATGCTCGCCACCGGTTTTAATCAGTAGACTTATCAGTAAGATAAGCAGTCTTTCTGAATCACTTTATCAGCCGGCTCCTTGCCCTTTATGCGGCTTTCAGATCAAGCTGGATTGCCACTGGCACGTGATCTGAGGGCTTTTCCCATGCGCGCACATGCTTTTCGATAAAGGCTGATCCAAACCTGTTGGCCGCTTCCGGCGAAAGCAGCAGGTGATCAATGCGGATACCATTGTTTTTTTGCCAGGCGCCGCCCTGATAATCCCAGAAACTATAGATATCGGCCTCATCGGTGACCGCGCGTATGGCTTCGGTGAATCCCAGATTGATCAACTGTCTCAATGCCTGTCGGCTTTGCGGCTGAAACAGGGCGTCATTGACCCATGCCTGCGGGTTCCTGGCGTCAATCGGTTGCAGAATCACATTGTAATCGCCTGCCAGAACAAGGGCTTCTTCCAATTCCAGCCGCTCTTGCGCCCAGCGCTCCAGACGCGCCATCCAGGAAAGTTTATAGGGAAATTTTATGGGATCATCGATCGGATTTCCATTGGGCAAATAGAGCGAGACAACGCGCAATGCGCCCTCATTTGTTGAAAATACGCCTTCGATAAAGCGGGCCTGTTCATCCGTATCGTCGCCGGGCAGACCGCGATTGACCTCATCGAAAGGCAGTTTTGACAGTAGGGCGACGCCATTAAAACCCTTCTGGCCATGGGTTTTGACATTGTAGCCCAAAGCCTCGATCTCGGCGCGGGGAAACTGTTCATCAACCGATTTGATTTCCTGAAGGCAGACAATGTCGGGATCGCTTTCGCCCAGCCAGTGCACGAGATTTTCGATCCGGGCGCGCACGCCATTGATGTTCCAGGTAGCGATCTTCATGAAATTTCCGCAAAATGACCGGTCGGCTTGCCGCAGCATATGGGCGCGGCAAGAATAAATTCAGAGTGAAAAACTGGTGCCGCAACCGCAGGAGGCGACCGCATTGGGGTTTCTGATCTGGAAAGACTGACCCATCAGATCATCGACAAAATCAATGACCGAGCCACCCAGATAGATAAGCGAAATATCATCGACAAAAACAGTTGCGCCATCGCGCTCAATGGCGGTGTCGCCCTCGTCAGGGCCTTCGACCAGATCGAACTTGTAGGAAAAGCCCGAACAGCCGCCACCTTCCACGGAAACGCGAAGGGCTGTCTTGCCCGGCTCACCAGAAAGAATGCGGGCAATGCGCTTTGCGGCAGCTTCGGTTACTTCGACATTTGCAGTATGTGCGGCGTCGGCATCCATAGCATCACCTTGATTTTGATTTACCCTGATAGGTATGTAGCCCCTCGATAGGTATGTAGCCAAAGTGTGCAAGTCAACAATGGCATGTTTACACAAAGCTGTGTGCGGCTGTTTGGAAACGCTATGGACGAAGGAAAATTTACGCACGCAAGACCTGATGGTATCGGTTTTGGATACCGTCCACGCGCGGCCTATGCCACCGATCCGGCCCGCACGCGCGGGCGCCTGATGCCTGAGCCGGAAAGCCCGACACGCACCCCTTTCCAGCGTGATCGTGACCGGATCATTCATTCTACTGCCTTTCGTCGTCTTAAACACAAGACACAGGTGTTTATTGCGCATGAGGGCGATCATTATCGTACGCGCCTGACCCATTCCATCGAGGTTGCGCAAATTGCGCGAGCACTGGCCCGGGCCTTGCGCGGCGATGAGGATCTGGCGGAAGCCGTGGCGCTGGTCCATGATTTTGGCCACACGCCTTTTGGCCATACGGGCGAGGATGCGCTCAATTTGCGGATGAAGCCGTGGGGCGGGTTTGACCACAATGCCCAGTCGTTACGGATCGTCACCAGGCTTGAGCGGCGCTATGCCGGGTTTGACGGGCTGAACCTGTGCTGGGAGACGCTGGAAGGGCTGGTCAAGCACAATGGGCCGCTGATTGATGCCAAAGGCGTGGCGTTGCATGGCGCTCTGCCCGAAACCATCCGTTCCTATAATGAAATACATGACCTTGAACTTGATCGCTTTGCCGGGATCGAGGCGCAATGCGCGGCGGTGGCCGATGATATTGCCTATAACACCCATGATATTGATGATGGTTTGCGCTCTGGCCTGCTTGAGCTTGATATGCTGGAAGATCTGGCGCTGCCGGGCCGTATCCTGCGTGAGGTGCGGGCGCGCTATGCCAGGCTTGATGATGTGCGCATCGGACATGAATTGATGCGTCGGCAGATCACCCTCATGGTGGAGGATGTGATTGCGCAAGCCCATGCAAATCTTTCCTGGCTACGTCCCCAAACGGCCGAAGAGGTGCGTGGGGCAGGAAAGACAATTGTCACCTTTACCGCGCGCATGGAGAAGGAAGAAAAAGAACTGAAGGCGTTTTTATACAAGCATCTTTACCGGCACCCGGAAGTCATGCAGGTGCGCATCAATGCTGAGAAAATTGTGCTCGACCTGTTTGATGCTTATTTTGATGATCCGCGCACCATGCCGGAAGGATGGCGTGAGGGCTGGCCTGAAGGGCTGGATTTTGCGCAAGATCGCATCAGGGCGCGTCATGTGGCCGATTTTCTGGCCGGGATGACCGATAATTATGCGCAAAAAGAACACCGGCGCTTGTTTGACCGCACGCCGGATTTGAGTTAGGCGCAAGAAAAATCACCTTTACTGTGAAAGTCACATTAAAGGTGAAAACAATTTGGCGTCATTAACGAAAGCCCCGTCATGAACATCTTCGCCGACTTTAATGCGCGGATCACCAAGGCCGTACAGGCGCTTGGTCTCAAAGACAAGGACGGTAATACGCCTGATCTTTCGCGCCTCACCATCGAGCCGCCGCGCGATGCCAGTCATGGGGATCTGGCGACCAATGCAGCCATGGTGCTGGCAAAGCCTGCGGGACAGAACCCGCGCGCTTTGGCTGAGCGCCTTGTTGGCGCGTTAAAGGAAGATGCCGATATTGCCAGTGCCGATGTGGCCGGGCCGGGCTTTGTCAATTTGCGTTTAACCGATGATTTCTGGCGCGCGCAGCTTGCCGGTATCCTTGCAAGGGCAAGTGATTATGGCCGCTCTGATGCAGGCGCGGGGTGCTCGGTCAATGTTGAATATGTGTCTGCCAACCCCACCGGCCCGATGCATGTCGGCCATTGCCGGGGTGCGGTGGTGGGCGATGCGCTGGCCAACATCATGGGCTTTGCCGGTTATGATGTGACCAAGGAATATTACATCAATGATGCGGGCGCGCAGGTTGATGTGCTGGCGCGCTCGGCTTTGCTGCGCTATCGCGAGGCGCTGGGTGAAGATATAGGCGAGATACCGGCCGGGCTTTATCCGGGCGATTATCTGGTGCCGGTCGGGCAGGCTTTAAAACAGGAGTTTGGCGCAAAGCTGTTAGGGTTGCCGGAAGCAGAAGTGCTGGCGCTGGCCAAGGAGCGCACCATTGAGGCGATGATGGCGATGATCCGCGAGGATCTGGCGCTGCTGAATGTGCATCATGACGTGTTTTTCTCCGAACGCAGCCTGCATGCGGATAATGGCGGAGCCATCCAGACCGCGATCAATGATCTGACCTTCAAGGGCTTTGTCTACAAGGGCAAGCTGCCGCCGCCAAAGGGTGAAAAAACCGAAGACTGGGAAGACCGCGAGCAGACGCTGTTCCGTTCCACCGATGTGGGCGACGATATGGACCGGCCATTGGTCAAGTCGGATGGCTCCTACACCTATTTTGCCGGTGATGTGGCCTATATGAAAGACAAATACGGGCGCGGCTTCAAGGAACTGGTGTTTGTGCTTGGTGCCGACCATAGCGGCTATGTCAAACGGCTGGAGGCGCTGGCCAAGGCGGTTTCGGGCGGTGATCTGAAACTGACCGTTTTGTTGTGCAATCTGGTCAAGCTGTATCGCGATGGCGAGCCGGTGCGCATGTCGAAGCGCTCTGGCGATTTCGTTACCTTGCGCGAAGTGGTGGAGGAAGTGGGGCGCGACCCGATCCGATTCATGATGCTGTATCGCAAGAACACCGAACCGCTTGATTTCGATTTTGCCAAAGTCACCGAACAGTCAAAGGACAATCCGGTTTTTTATGTCCAATATGCCTCGGCGCGGTGCCATTCGGTTTTCAGGCAGGCGCGTGAACAGATGGGCATCGAACTGCCGGAGCGCGCCGCACTTGCCGCCCATGTCGCGCAACTGTCCGATGAGGGCGAGATCGGTCTGATTCGAAAACTTGCCGAATATCCGCGCCTGATCGAGCAGGCCTCCTCTGCGCAGGAGCCGCATCGGCTGGCTTTTTACCTTTATGATCTGGCCAGCAGCTTCCATGCACACTGGAATCGGGGCACGGATAATCAGGACTTACGTTTTGTTAAGGTTAACGATCCACAATTGACACTTGCCAGGCTAGGGCTGGTGCAGGCCGTTGCGGATGTCATTCGATCCGGTCTGACGCTTATCGGTGCTGATGCCCCGAAGGAAATGCGTTAGATCACCCGCAAATCACCGGTCAACATTTGCCCACATTGCGCTGGTAGGAGCTAACTTTACGCGACGTCGATGGCGTCCGATTGTGCGAGTTCGGAAACGGCGATGGCAGACAGAACCCAGATACGGACCACAGAGCGCGATGAGGATATCGCGCAGGATGATCCATTTGCGGAACTGACCCGGATCATGGGTTTTGATCCGCGCGTTCCATCACAGCCTGAGAGCCAGGCCCCGGCGCAAGGCGCACAGGCATCGGCGCAAGGCATTGCCGAGGCCGACTTTGCCATTGATCTGGAAAAAGAGTTGATGGGCGAATTTGGCGAGGAGTTTTCTGAGCCTGAAACACCTGAAACGCCTGAGATATTAGAAGAGATTTTGGCTGAAACGCTGGTGCCGGAAGCTGGCTATGCGCAGCCGCAGGAACCGCGTGTTGAGGCGGAACCGTTCATTGGCGGGCAGTTTGATCAGGCTGATCCGCTTGACAAGAGCCTTGCAGATGAGCTGTTTTTCGATGAAGCTGCCTTTGCCGAGGAGTTTGCAGCTTTAGAGGCTGCGCCAGCAGATTTTATTTCTGACGGTCAGCCCGATCTTGCTGAATTTGACGCGCTGTTTGCCGAAGAGGCAAGTACAGCACCTGTTGCAGAAGCCGATTTTCTGACAGGACTTGAGGATGCTTTAAGCCACGAGTTTCCTGAAACGGAAATGGTGCAGGATGAATTTCCGGTCTTTGATGATGCGGAGTTTTCTCTTGAGGCCGCAGAGCCGGACATGTCGGCCGCAGAGCCTGTGGAAGAGGCTTTTGACGAATCTGTATTTGGCGACTCTGTATTTGGCGACAATGGCGATGAATTCGAGCAGGCGCTGGCCGCTGCTGTTTTTAAGGGCGCTGTGGCCGAAGACAATCAGCCTGAGCCTGAGCCTGTGGTGCAAGCACAGCAGGTTTCGCTTGAAGATGAGCTGAATGCGCTGCTGGGCAGCATGTCATCCCCTGCACAGCCAGCCTATGAACCTGAATTTCAGCTTGAACAGCCGCTTGATGTTCACGCCGAACCAACTCCGCCATCTGCCAACCCGCCGTCTTCCTATGAGGCAACTTATGAAGAGCAGGAGCAGGAACCTGCGCCCGCGCCTTTTGCCGCTTCGGCAACTATGGCGGCAGCTTCGGTTTCTGGCGCAGCGGCGCAGAACTGGGGGCGCAGCACACCTTTTATCCGTCCCCAGCAACAGGAGCCGGAATTTTCTGATTTTGCGCAGGATTATGTGGCGTCCGCACCGGCCCACACAGCGTCTGCTCCTGCCCAGGACATGTCAATCGGGCAGCCTGTGTTGCGCCATACGATTGAAGAAATGCCGGAACTGGAAACCATCGACATTGCCGAAAAGGCTGTTGCGGTGGCCGATGATCTCGATATCCCCGATATTTCCTTCGAGGACGAAAAGACCGAAACACCAGCCTATGATGATTTCGATGCTGAATTTGCCAGTCTCATGAATGAGATGAGTGAAGCTGAACCGGCACCGGCAGCGTTTGAGGCGCCACCCCGGCATGTCAGCACATATGGGCAGGCGCCAGCCATGGCTGCAACATCAGACCAGCCCGTGGATGATGATGCGGACCCGGTTTTCAGTAATTTCGATTATCAGGACTATGCTGCTGCCCCTTATGATGAAGAGGCCCCCTATGCTGAGTCATCATTGAGCGATGATGGCTTTGATTATGAGCCGGATGCGGGCGAGATGGCACAGACGGCTGATTCTGCTGGTGAACCGCCTTCACGCAACCGCATGGTTCTGGTTGCTGCCGCCATTGGCGCGGTTGCGCTGCTTGGCGGGCTTGGTGCTTTTGCCCTGTCCTTTGGTGGCGGTGATTCCGGTGGAACACCGGTTCTGGTGAAGGCCGATGACAGCCCGATCAAGATCAAGCCGGAAAATCCGGGTGGTACTGTTATCCCCAATCAGGACAACAAGGTCTATGACATGGTGGCCAATGGCGCAGCGCCTGTGGCCCCGACGCAGGAAACGCTGGTGTCTGACGCCGAGCAGCCTGTCGATGTTGCTGCGCGCATGCCGCAAATTGTGGACAATGAGACCCCGGCAAAGTCTGAAGAGCGCGTTGCGCCGACATTGATTGAAGATGAAATTGCCGCAGATGCGACCCCGACCGTAGTTCCGCGCAAGGTTCGCACCATGGTTGTGCGCCCCGACGGAACGCTGGTGCCGCGTGAAGAGCCGCAGATTGCAGCAACCGAGCCAGCCGATCCGGCGCCTCAGCAGGTCACGGCTCCGGATGCTGCTCCCGATGCGGCCCAGACGGCTGCGCTCCCGCCTGCTGTTGCGCCCGATGCCGCGCCGCGCCCGGCTGAGCCGCCAGCACAAGATGTTGCTGAGGCAAGCTCCACCACAGGCCCCACCCAGGTAGCCGCACTGGATACGCAGGCGGCAGCACCTGGAACATGGGCCATGCAGATTGCCTCGCAGCCCAGCGCAGAAGCTGCGCAATCCACCTATCAGGACCTTGCCGGTCGGTATGCCAGTGTCTTGCAGGGCCGCAGCGTCAATATCGTCAAGGCTGAAATTGCCGGCAAGGGCACTTTTTACCGGGTGCGCGTTGGCGCAGAAACGCGTGCCGATGCCATCAGCCTTTGCGAAAGATACAAGGCCGCCGGTGGCGCCTGCTTTGTTTCGCAATAAAGCCTGCCGCTCGAACTTAAAGCGTGTCGCAATCTTTCAGATTCACGAAACCCGCTTTAAAATCTATTCAGTCCCGTAAGAAAAAGGCCGGTGTGCAAGCATCGGCCTTTTTCTCATAGGCAGATGGTTCCCACTTTTGTCCATGATGCTGTAGATTTCGGGCATGAGCGAATCAAAAGCATTTATTCTCGGCTGTAGCGGCCAGACTCTTTTACGTGAGGAAATACGCTTCTATCGGGGGGAGTGCCCGTGGGGCTTTATCCTGTTTGCCCGCAATATTTCCGAGCCGGAACAGATCCGTGATCTTGTTGCTGGATTGCGCGATTGTGTGGGGCGCGAAGATGCGCCCATATTCATTGATCAGGAGGGCGGGCGTGTGCAGCGGCTGCGTCCGCCACTTGCTCCCAATTATCCGCCCGCAGCAGCAATTGGCG
This sequence comes from Aquamicrobium segne, assembly GCF_042656785.1. Lineage (NCBI taxonomy): Bacteria > Pseudomonadati > Pseudomonadota > Alphaproteobacteria > Hyphomicrobiales > Phyllobacteriaceae > Aquamicrobium > Aquamicrobium segne. The sequence goes on along the minus strand of NZ_JBHSLL010000036.1, from coordinate 28,266 downwards.
AGATTTACCAGCGCGATCATGAAGCGGGACTGCGAGCTGCCTGGCTGCATGGGCGGCTGCATGGTTTTGATCTGGCGCGCTATGGTGTCACGGCTGATTGTCTGCCGGTGCTGGACGTGCCGGTGGAAAATGCCAGCGATGTGATTGGCGAACGCGCTTATGGGCGTGATCCTGAAGTGGTGGCGCGTCTGGGCCGGGCTGCGGCTGAAGGTTTGATGGCCGGTGGCGTCTTGCCGGTCATGAAGCATATTCCCGGCCATGGGCGGGCATTGGTCGATACGCATTTTGAGTTGCCAACGGTGCATGAGCCGCTGGAGCAATTGCGCCAGCATGATTTTATCCCGTTCAGGGCGTTGAATGATTTGCCTGCGGCCATGACTGCCCATGTGGTGTTTGATGCCATTGACCCAAAAGGGCCTGCCACCACGTCAGCGAAAGTCGTTGCAGACATCATCCGTGGCGAGATAGGCTTTGACGGATTGCTGATGAGTGACGACATTTCAATGAAGGCGCTTGCCGGAGATTTTTCTGACCGGGCAGCAGTCATTCTGAACGCGGGTGTCGATATTGTTTTGCATTGCAATGGTGTCATGGAAGAGATGAGGGCAATTGCCTCAAAGGTCAAAGCGCTGGAAGGCGAGGCGGCAAAGCGCGCTGAACGGGCTTTGTCCGTGATTGGCGCTGGCCATAAAGACAGTGAAGACGAATTGCGGGCTGAATTTGCGCAGTATTTTGCAATTATGGCCTGATTGATAATGTTGAGCGGGTGGTCGTGCCCGCCGACAGGTCAGGAGAATGACAAGCGTGACGCAACCAGTGGCAGGAGGAAAAAAACTTGCGCCTGCACCCATGGAACGGTTGTGGGGGCAAGAAAATCAGAGCGCAGATGATGCTGCGCTGCTTGTCGATGTTGATGGTTTTGAAGGGCCGCTTGATCTGCTTTTGCATCTGGCGCGGATTCAAAAAGTTGATCTGGCGCGGATTTCGGTTCTGGCGCTGGCCGAACAATATCTGTTGTTTGTCGATAAAATGCGCGCACAGCGTCTTGAGCTTGCTGCCGACTATCTGGTTATGGCGGCATGGCTTGCCTTCCTGAAATCCAGACTGCTCTTGCCAAAACAGCCGGGTGAGGAAGGCGAAAGCGGCGAAGAGCTGGCTGCTGTGCTCCAGTTTCGCCTGCAACGGCTGGAAGCCATGCGCGATGCGGCGGCTCGGCTGGTCAATCGCGACCGGCTGGGGCGCGATGTGTTTGCGCGCGGTCAGCCTGAACTGGCCATTGTCGAAAAGCGCAGCCAGTATTCGGCCACACTCTATGATTTGCTCAATGCCTATGCGACACAACGCCAGCGGCAGGCCACGACCCATGTGCAGATTGCCAGGCGCGATGTGTGGTCGCTAAAACAGGCGCGCGATATGCTCATGCGCATGATGGGGGATTTTTGCGACTGGGCAGAGCTTGATGGCTTTCTTGTCCGCTATCTGGTTGCCCCTGAAGACAGGCGCACGGCTCTTGCCAGTTCTTTTGCCGCTTCTTTGGAACTGGTTCGTGAGGGCAAGGCGCAGCTTCACCAGCAAGAGCCGTTTTCCCCGATTTATCTGCGCGGCCGCCCCTTATATGAGCAGGATGCGGCTCCTCCATGAGCAAGAACCGCGATGCTTCCGTGATTGTCTTTCCGGCTGAAAACAGCCTTGAGGCTGAAGGGTCGGAGCCCACTGTTCGTCTGACAGAAAACATGCGCATGGCTGAAGCGCTGGTTTTTGCCAGTGCCGCCCCTGTTACTGAAAGCCAATTGCGCGAACGGCTGCCTGAAGGGGCTGATCTTGCAGCCACCATGGAAGGCTTGCAGCAGATTTATGCCTTGCGTGGTGTCAATTTGCTGAAAATTGGCGAGGGCTGGGTGTTTCGCACCGCAAGCGATCTTGCCTTTTTAATGAACCGTGACACGGTGCAGCAGAAAAAACTATCGCGTGCTGCATTGGAGATGCTGGCTGTCATTGCTTATCATCAGCCGGTGACCCGTGCTGAAATCGAAGACATTCGCGGTGTCGAGACATCTAAAGGGACGCTCGATATTCTGCTGGAAACCGAATGGGTAAGAATGCGCGGACGCCGCAAGACGCCGGGGCGGCCTGTCACCTATGGCACGACGCAAGCCTTTCTCGATCATTTTTCACTTGAACATTTGCGTGATTTGCCAGGAATGGATGAATTGAAAGGGGCAGGGCTTCTTTCCGGTCGTTTGCCAGCGGGTTTTTCTATTCCGGTGCCGCCTGTGGATGCCGATAGTCTGGACGAAGACGAGGACCCGTTAAACGACATCGACCTTGAGGAATTGGGCCTGTTGACACCGCGCGTGACAGAAGATTGAGGTGACAGCCTTCCTGTCTGGTGCGCTTTTCCGGATTTACCGGCTAAAATCGGGTGACATTGGCAAATCATTCGTGAAGAGTGCTGCGAAGCGTTTGAAACGCGGCGCAAAATTGCATAGATCAGTTACGAGAACAGATACGAGAGAGAGTATAATGGGTTCGTTTTCAATTTGGCATTGGCTGATCGTTCTGGTGATTGTGCTGCTGGTGTTTGGCCGCGGCAAGATTCCGGAATTGATGGGTGATGTGGCCAAGGGCATCAAGAGCTTCAAAAAGGGCATCGCCGAAGATGAGACCGATACACGCACTGTTGAGCACCGTGCGGATGAAACGGTCGCGCCTTCCAAGGAAAAAGTTGACAAGAGCTGATTTCATTTCCGTGTTCAGGTTGAATAGCCATGCTTGATGTCGGCTGGTCTGAGATGCTGGTGATCGCAATCGTGATGATTGTGGTCGTCGGGCCCAAGGACTTACCCCAAATGCTGCGCAGCTTTGGTCGCATGACGGCCAAGATGCGCGGCATGGCCAATGATTTTCAAAAACAGTTCAACGACGCTTTGAAAGAAGCAGAGCTTGATGAAGTCAAGAAATCGGTTGATACGCTGCGCAACCTCAATCCGGCAGCAGAGATTCGCAAACAGCTCAACCCGTTTGAAAAGGCGGCTTCGGATGTAAAGGCCAGCCTTGAAGACGTTGCAAAGCCTAAGGTGACGCCTGAAAAAACAGCCCTATCTGCTGGAACGGACTCAGTTAAATCCGATGCGACCCCTTCAACCTCAGTCGAGACTATAAAATCTCCTGCCGGGTCAGAAGTAGAAAAATTGCCCAAAACAGCAAAGCCTGTGGTGGCGAAAACCAGAAAAACGGCTGCTGCCCGGACAAAACCAGTGATGGCAAAATCAGCCCAAGTGAAACCAGCTCAGGCAAAATCAGTGACGGCTAAACCTGCAACCGCGACTAAAACGGCGGCGGCGGGTAAGGCGGGCAATAAGGTGGCGGCAACAGCCGCTAAAACCACAAAAAAAGCCGCCAGCCCGGCTAAAACCGCTGCACCAAAGCCATCTGCGGCCAAGCCCAAGGCAGCACCGATAAAGGCAGCACCGATTGAAACGACAGAGGCTGCACCTGCTGCAGCCCGGCCGCGCAGACCCGCAACTGTGCGCAAGACGACGAGGACGCCGAAGTGAGCGCCAATGACAGGGATGAGGTTGATGCCTCGTCAGCCCCTCTGATTGAACATCTCATGGAATTGCGCACCCGGCTGATGTGGTCGATTGGCGGGTTTTTTATTGCATTTCTGATCTGTTTCTTTTTTGCCAAGGCGCTTTTCAACCTTCTTGTCATTCCCTTCAAATGGGCGACAAGCTGGGCCGGTCTTGATCCCACCAAGGTTGAACTGATCTATACGGCCCCGCAGGAATTTTTCTTCACGCAGATCAAGCTTGCCATGTTTGGCGGTATGGTCATTGCCTTTCCACTGATTGCCACGCAAATTTACAAATTCATTGCGCCGGGCCTTTATCGCAATGAACGCAATGCGTTCCTGCCATTTTTGATTGCCTCACCAATCCTGTTCCTGATCGGCGCTTCACTGGTTTATTTCTTTTTCACGCCGATGGTGATGTGGTTTTTCCTGACCATGCAGCAGCCGGGTGGTGAAGGTGCCGTGCAGATTTCCCTGCTGCCCAAGGTTTCGGAATATCTTAGCCTCATCATGACGCTGATCTTTTCCTTCGGACTGGTGTTTCAGCTCCCGGTGGTGACCAGCCTGATGGCGCGTGTAGGGATTTTGTCCTCGCAGGCGCTGGTGGACAAGCGCAAATGGGCGATCGTGATCGCCTTTGTGGTGGCGGCCGTATTGACCCCGCCTGATCCGCTTAGCCAGATCGGCCTGGCTGTTCCCACCATTATTCTTTACGAGATTTCGATCTGGATGGCGCGCATGATCGAGCGGTCGCGCGCCGAAAAAGAGGTTGAAGGCGAGGTTGAAGAAGCTGAGGAAGAGCTTGAATCTGAATCCGTCGCTCAAGAGCCTGAGGATCAGGAAAAATAAAAATAACAGACGGGTCTTGGCCTGAAGCATTTCATCTGTTTCCATAGAAACAAGAAATGCTTCAGTCATACGCAAGCAGTAGTTGACAGAAAGGGATCGCCCCTCTTATATCGCGGCGCGCTTGGCCGATAAGGCTTTAAGAGCGGGCGATTAGCTCAGCGGGAGAGCACACCCTTCACACGGGTGGGGTCGTAGGTTCAATCCCTACATCGCCCACCAGATTTTCAGGTTTTTAACCGGATATCTGGAACCTATCCATCTGTATTCACAAAATGCTCTAAACATCAATTTACTGCTTCCAGCAGATTTTGAACCAGATCGAGCGTGATCTCATCGAAGTGGGAAACCACTACGGATGGCTCAAACTCGCTGACATGCCGGTCCGTATAGCCAAAATCCACGGCGACAACCGGAATACCGGCTGCCTTGGCGGTATCAATATCGGTACGCGAATCGCCAATCATGACGGCAAGCTGGGGATTGCCACCGGCGCGCAAAATGGTTTCGGTCAGATGGCGGGGATCAGGTTTGCGAAAAGCAAACGTATCCTGTCCGCAATTGGCGGCAAAATGCTGGCTCAGGCCCAATGTATTGATCAGGTCCAGCGAATTGGCTTCATATTTATTGGTGCAGATCGCCAGAATGTAATTTTCCGCCTCAAAGCGGGCAATGGCGTCTCTTACGCCCGGAAAAGGTTGCGATCTGCCGGGGATATTGGCGCTATAATGTTTGAGGAAAACCTCAAGCAAATGGTCATGGTCCTGTGTTTCGAGGCGGCGGTTTTGGGCTGCAAAGGCACGCTCGATCATGACGCGGCCGCCATGGCCGACAAAGCGGCGGAAAGAAGGCTCATCTACCGCCGCAAGGTCTGCCTGCGCCAGCGTGTGGTTGAGGCTGTCCATCAGGTCTGGCGCGGTATCGACCAGTGTTCCATCAAGATCGAAGACGATGATCGGTCTGGCCATTTCATTTCCTGTGTTTTAAAGCGTGTTGCAATCTTTCAGATTCACTCCTTAGACTTTCAAACCCGGCATTGCAAAACAGAGCGCATTTTATATGGACCAGAAGCAACTGAAAGTTGAAGCCGCACGCAAGGCGCTAGAGCATGTCGCCAGCGGCATGAAGCTGGGCATTGGCACCGGCTCGACGGCAGAAGAGTTCGTGCGGCTTCTGGCGCAAAAACTGGCTGCGGGTTTACAGATTGTCGGGGTACCGACATCTGAGCGCACCGCCGCCCTTTGCCGCGAACTGGGTGTGCCGCTGTCTACGCTGGATGAGACGCCCGAACTGGATTTGACCATTGATGGCGCCGACGAAATAGATATGCATTTAAGCCTGATCAAAGGCGGCGGCGGCGCATTGCTGCGTGAAAAAATTGTGGCTGCAGCTTCCACGCGCATGATTGTCATTGCCGATAAATCAAAAGTGGTGGACACACTTGGCCGCTTTCCTTTGCCGATCGAGGTCAATCGCTTTGGCTTGCGGGCAACCGAGCACGCTATTGCAGCAGCAGCAAACCGGCTTGGCCTGTCTGGTGACATCAAATTGCGGATGACGGATGCGCAGCCATTTGTTACAGACGGCGATCATTTCATTCTGGATGCATCTTTTGGCCGCATTCCAGATACAAGAGCGCTATCTGATGCTTTACTTGCCATCCCCGGCGTGGTGGAGCACGGTCTTTTCATTGGGCTGGCGTCTGCGGCGATTGTCGCTGGCAGCGACGGCATCGAGACAATTCAAGCTGTCCGGTAAATCTCAAGGAGCCTCATTCGTCATGAAATTTCAGAACCGGATTTTTAGCTTTGCCGCAGTCTGTGCGGCAATTCTTGCCATAGCAGTGGCGACACCTGCAAGCGCGCAGGAAATTTCGGAAGGCCATATGAAGGCGGCTCGCGATACGGTGGCGGCAATCAATGCAACCGATAGTTTTGACGGGATTTTGCCGCAGGCAGCCGCTGCCCTTCAGGCAAGCCTGATCCAGAAGAACCCGGATCTGCAGGAACTGATCACCAGTACGGTGTCAGCCAAGGCACTGGAACTGGCAGCCCGCCGGGCTGATCTGGAGCGTGAGGCAGCAATTGCCTATGCCAAGGTGTTTTCTGAAGAAGACCTTCAGACAATCGCGACCTTTTACAATTCGGCTGCGGGCAAGAAGCTGCTTGAAAGCGGCCCTATCGTGACACGTGAACTGATTCGTGCCGCCGAAATCTGGCAAAATGGCATAGCGCGGGATCTGTCGCTGGAGGTTGGAGAGGCGCTGCAGAGCGCGGCCGGCGCACAGGTTCAGCAACCGGCCGAGGGCACGGAAACATCAGAGCCGGAAAGCGGCAACTGATCTTTCTTTTCCCTGATGGCATATTGTATCAAGCCCGGCTTCATGGCCGGGCTTTTCTTTTAAGATCACCCGCCCTACCTGTAGGGCCTGACCCTGGACAACATGCCGGCCTAAAGGATTGTTACGCATGACTGCTTATGATTACGACCTCCTGGTCATCGGTGGAGGTTCAGGTGGGGTGCGGGCCGCGCGCGTGGCGGCAGCCCTTGGCAAGCGGGTTGCCATTGCCGAAGAATATCGTTTTGGCGGCACCTGTGTCATCCGTGGCTGTGTGCCAAAAAAACTCTTTGTCTATGCCTCGCAATATAGCGAATTTTTTGAAGATGCGGCAGGCTATGGCTGGAATGTCGAGCCGGCGAGCTTTGAGTGGAGCAGGCTGCTGGCCAATAAGAACCGTGAAATTGCACGTCTTGAAGGCATTTATCGGCGCAATGTTGAAAATTCCGGAGCCACAATCTTCAATTCACGTGCCGAATTGGTGGATCGCCATACCGTGCGGCTGGTGAGTGAAGGGCGTAATGTGAGCGCCGATCAGATATTGATTGCCACTGGCGGATATCCGATGCCGCATCCGGCACTTCCCGGCCATGAACATTGCATTACCTCCAATGAGGTTTTTGATCTGAAAACCTTGCCAGAATCCATCATGATTGGCGGTGGTGGTTATATTGCGGTCGAGTTCGCCAATATTTTTCATGGTCTTGGCGTCAAAACCACACTGGTTTACCGCGGGACACAGATCCTCAATCATTTTGACGATGATTTGCGGGCCGGTCTGCATGAGGCCATGACCAATAAGGGTATTGAAATCATTCTTCATGCTGTGGCCGAGGAGGTTGTGCGCCGCAAGGATGGCCAGCTTGATGTGCAATTGAGCAATGGTGAAAAGCGAACGGTTGATCAGTTCATGCTGGCCATTGGGCGTATACCCAATACGCAAGGATTGGGGCTGGAAGCGGCGGGAATCAAGACGTCAACTACAGGCGCTATTGAAGTTGATCGCTTTTCGCGCACCAATATCGACAATATCTGGGCGATTGGCGATGTGACCAACCGGGTGCAACTGACGCCGGTGGCCATCCATGAGGCGATGTGTTTTATCGAAACCGCATTCAAGGACAACCCGACCGCTCCCGATCATGAGCTTATTGCGACCGCTGTTTTTTCGCAGCCTGAGATCGGAACCGTTGGTCTGCCCGAACATGAGGCTGCGCAAAAATTTGAGGAGATTGAGATCTATCGTGCCGCGTTTCGTCCCATGCGCAATACGCTGTCGGGACGTGACGAGAAAATGCTGATGAAGCTGATTGTGGATGGGGCCTCACGCAAGGTGGTTGGCGCGCATATTATGGGGCCGGATGCGGGCGAAATGGCGCAGCTTCTGGGTATTCCGCTCAAAAGCGGTGTCACCAAGGATGATTTTGACCGCACCATGGCAGTGCACCCCACAGCCGCAGAAGAACTTGTGACCATGTATACACCCAGCTATCGGGTGCGGAGCGGCAAGCGGATCGACTGATCCGCCTGCCACGCTTTTTTACAAGCCTGCATTTCTTTTTTACAAGATTGTGCCTGACAGGATGAGCGCTGCCACCGTGAAATAGATGGCCAGCCCTGTCACATCCACCAGCGTGGCCACAAATGGCGCCGAGGCGCTGGCGGGGTCAAAGCCGATGCGCTTTAAGGCAAAAGGCAGCATTGACCCTGACAGAGAGCCGAAAGTGACGATGCCGACAAGGGCTACCCCCACGGTTGCAGCAATCAGGTGCCAATAAGGGCCGTAATCGTAAAGACCCAGATATTGCCACAGCACGATGCGCCCCATGCCGATCAGGCCAAGCATGACACCAAGCACGACACCGCTTGGCAATTCGCGCAAAGCTACCCGCCACCAGTCGGCCAGCGATAATTCACGCAGCGCCATGGCCCGGATGACCAGTGAGGTTGCCTGTGAACCGGAATTGCCGCCTGAACTCATGATGAGCGGGATGAAGAGGGTCAGGACAATGGCTTTTTCCAGTTCAACTTCATAGTGCTGCATCACGCTGGCCGTCAGCATTTCGCTTAAAAACAGCGCGCTCAGCCAGCCGCCGCGTTTGCCGATCATGGAGAAAAACCCCATTTTCATGTAAGGCTCGTCCAGCGCCTCCATGCCGCCAAAGCGATGTGCGTCCTCGGTGTTTTCCTCAATCATCGTATCGAGTACGTCATCGACGGTGACGATACCGAGGATTTTGTCATCCTCGACCACCGGCACGGCCAGAAGATCATATTTTCGGATGAGATGGGCCACCTGCTCGACATCCATCAGCGGTGGCACGCTGACAGGTGCAGTGTCTGCCGCAATCGTGCTGATGAGTGCCTGCGGGTTGCTGGTGATGAGCTTTCTCAGGCCGAAAGCGCGCAGCAGATGTTGCGTATCGGGGTCCACCACATAGATAGCGTAAACGGTTTCTCGGGTTCGCTCGACCTGCCGGATGTAGTCTAATGTGCGCGCAACCGTCCAGTCGGGCGGTACGCTGACATATTCGGTGGTCATGATTGAACCGGCGCTGCCTTCCTCATAGCCCAGAATGGACAGCAATGAGTGCCGCAGTGCCGGGGGCATGGCATGAAGAAGCTCCAGACGTGCCGCCTCGTCAAGATCGCGCAGCACATCGGCAGCGCGGTCGGCAGACATGGCGGCCAGCAGCTTTCCGGCACGGTTGCGGGGCAGGGCTGAAATCAGCTCGGAAGCATCGTCCAGTTCCGGTTGGTCAAATATTTCAACGGTGCGCTCGAAGGGGGCCTGTGCAAGCAGGTCAGCGGCAAGTTTTCGGGGTTCATTGTTGAGAGCTTCAACGATGTCGGCAACGTGATCATTGGCAAGAATGCGTGCAATCACGGCGGCATTGCCGCTTATGGCGGACGAAAATCTGTTCATGGGTTCAATACTCCTGGCCGTCGGCCGGAGGTGAGCCCACAAGGCTTGCATCAGGCAGACGGCATCATTTCTCGACTGTAACTGTCGCCGGGCATGGCGTGGTTGACCTTTCCGCTGGCAAGCGTGTCTGGAGGCTGTAAGCAGGTGCAACATAAGAGGGTTTGGGTTCAAGTCAACGGGGCAGGTGCAGGGAGAAAAAATTGCGGCAATGTCCATGTCGGGACCAGTTTTGCCTAAATCTTGTGCAACTGGTTTTTGAGACAGGTCCGGCAGGTATGGATAGATTGCGCACTGGCGTAAAAACGCTGCTTCATGTATGGAGCGGCGTCCCTGTACTTATATATGGGAATGACGGGCCAAGCGCCCCCTGATAAAGAGTGGTTAAGACAATGACGAAGTGGTCCTTGAAATCCTGGAGAGAAAAGCCAATTCAGCAGGTTCCGTCCTATCCGGATGCTGATGCCTTGCGGGCTGTCGAAGCCCAGCTTTCCAGTTTTCCGCCGCTCGTTTTTGCAGGCGAGGCGCGCAAACTGAAGAAGCAACTGGCCAGCGTGGCGGCCGGAGAGGCTTTTTTGCTTCAAGGTGGCGATTGCGCCGAGAGCTTTCTTGAACATGGCGCGGACAATATCCGCGACTTCTTCCGCGTCTTTTTGCAGATGTCGGTGGTCTTGACCTATGCCGGTTCGCAGCCGGTGGTGAAGGTTGGCCGCGTTGCCGGACAGTTTGCCAAGCCGCGTTCTTCCGACTTTGAGACCCAGGGTGATGTGACGCTGCCGAGCTATCGGGGCGATATCATCAATGACAATAGTTTTGATGCGGCCGCCCGCACCCCTGATCCGCGTCGGCAGACGATGGCTTACCGCCAGTCGGCTGCAACTCTTAACCTTTTGCGCGCCTTTGCGCAGGGTGGCTATGCGAGCCTTGAAAATGTGCATAGCTGGATGTTGGGCTTCGTTTCCGACAGCCCGCAGGGTGCAAAATATGAATCGCTGGCCCAGCGCATTACAGAGACGATGGATTTCATGAAGGCCATCGGCATTACTTCTGATACCAATCATGCGCTGCGGGAAACGGATTTTTATACCAGCCATGAGGCCCTGCTTCTGGGCTATGAAGAGGCGCTGACCCGCGTTGATTCCACATCGGGCGACTGGTATGCGACCTCTGGTCATATGATCTGGATCGGCGATCGTACCCGTCAGCTCGATCATGCCCATGTCGAGTATTGCCGTGGTATCAAGAACCCGCTTGGCCTTAAATGCGGTCCCTCGATAACGGCAGATGGTCTGCTGAAGCTGATCGACAGGCTGAACCCGGAAAATGAACCCGGACGCCTGACCCTGATTGCACGTTTTGGCTCCGACAAGGTGGGCGATCAATTGCCGGATCTGGTTCGTGCAGTAAAGGCCGAAGGCCGCTCTGTCGTGTGGTCTTGTGATCCCATGCATGGCAACACCATCACCGCAGCAGGGTACAAGACGCGCCCCTTTGAGCGTATCCTCAAGGAGGTTCAGACCTTTTTCGAGGTGCACCGCGCAGAAGGCACGCATCCGGGCGGCATTCATATCGAGATGACTGGCAAGAATGTTACGGAATGCACGGGTGGCGCGCGCGCCATCACTGCCGAAGAATTGCAGGATCGTTACCATACCCATTGCGATCCGCGTCTGAACGCTGATCAGGCTATTGAACTTGCGTTTCTGGTTTCAGACTTGCTGCGCAAGAACAATCCCGCGGCAGAAAAACAGGCTGCATCGGCCTGATTGCCGGCAATGGAATAAATGTAATAAAAGGCGCGTCCCGAAGGGAGGCGCCTTTTTGCTATTAGAGCATTTTGCAGTCAGACGGAATCGTCTGGCGTCGCACAAATGCGGCTAAACAAGAGATTAGAGCATTTCGTCGTTTTCCGTGAAAACAAGAAATGCTCTGGGAGACATAATGACATGAAGCGGTTGATCGATGCGTTCTGGAATTCTGTGCGAGCCTTCCAGCGGCTGGCAGGCAGTGAGGCAGCTTTCCAGCAGGAGCTGATTCTTTTATTGATCGCCATTCCTGTCGGCTGGCTGGTGGCGGCGTCCTGGGTCGGTTATGCGCTTTTGATTGCTGCAATCTTGTTTGTCATTCTTGTGGAAGTGCTCAATACCGGTATTGAAGCAACCTGCAACGCGGTCAATCGCGAATTCAATATTGATATTCAGCTTGCCAAGGATTGTGGCTCACTGGCTGTTCTCATCTCTTTTGTGCTTGCCGGGGGGGTGTGGCTGTTTGCCATTCTGGAGCGGCTGTTTGGCGCGCCGGTTTAAACAGGCCGTTGTTTCCTTTGGCGCAAACACAGGCTAAACCAAAGCCATGACCAGCATGACAGTTCCTGATACTCTCCATATCGCCATTGCCCAGCTCAACCCGACGGTTGGCGATATTTTGGGCAATCTTGCCTTGGGGCGACAGGCACGGGCGCAAGCGGCGCGTGAAGGCGCAGACCTTGTTTTGTTTACAGAACTGTTTTTATGCGGCTATCCGCCCGAAGACCTGATTTTGAAACCGGCTTTCCTTCGGGCATGTGAACGTGCTGCTGCCGAAATTGCCGCAGATACAGCCGATGGCGGGCCGGGCATCGTGATTGGTGTGCCGTTAAAGCGCGAAAGCGGTATCCATAATGCGGTGATCGTGGCTGATGGCGGCAAGATCATTGCCGAGCGCTTCAAGGTCGATTTGCCCAATTATGGCGAGTTTGATGAACAGCGTGTGTTTCAGCCGGGACCGGACCTGCCGGGTCCGGTCAATTTCCGGGGTGTGCGCATCGGCATTCCGATTTGTGAGGACATTTGGGGTGAGCACGGCGTGTGCGAAACGCTGGCGGAAAGCGGTGCAGAACTGCTGCTGGCGCCAAACGGTTCGCCTTTTTGCCGGGGCAAGGTCGAAATCCGCCAGCAGATCGTCATCCGGCAAGTTATCGAAAGTGGTTTGCCGTTGATCTATGCCAATCAGCTTGGCGGGCAGGATGAGTTGGTATTTGATGGTGCATCCTTCGCCATTGGCGCTGACAAGACACTTGCCTTCCAGATGGGCCAGTTCGAAGAGGGGCTTGTCGTCACCACCTGGAAACGAAAGGGTGAGGGCTGGACCTGTGAACAGGGGCCGGTTTCAAAAATTCCGGGCGGGGAAGAGGCAGATTATTGCGCAGCCATGCTGGGCCTACGCGATTATGTGAACAAGAACGGCTTCAAACATGTCGTTCTTGGCCTGTCGGGTGGACTGGATTCGGCTGTTTGTGCAGCACTTGCGGTGGATGCGCTGGGCAAGGAGCGGGTGCATTGCGTGATGCTGCCCTATCGCTATACCAGCAAAGAATCGCTGCAAGATGCGCAAGCGTGTATCGATGCGCTTGGGTGCCGCTATGACAGCGTGCCGATATCCTTGCCGGTTGAAGGGTTTTTGCAGGCATTGGCGCCGCTTTTTGAAGGCACGCCAGCAGACGTCACCGAGGAAAATCTGCAAAGCCGGGCGCGGGGCACGTTGCTAATGGCGCTGTCCAACAAATTTGGCTCCATGGTGATAACCACCGGCAACAAGAGCGAAATGGCGGTGGGCTATGCAACGCTTTATGGCGACATGAATGGCGGCTTCAATCCGATCAAGGATTTGTACAAGACACAGGTTTATGCCATTTCGCGCTGGCGCAACACGAAAGTGCCTGCCGGTGCGCTGGGGCCATCGGGCGAGGTCGTTCCTGCCAATATCATCACCAAGATGCCAAGCGCTGAACTGCGCGAAAACCAGACCGATCAGGATTCGCTGCCGCCTTATGAGATATTGGACGATATTCTTGAGTGCCTGATCGAAAATGAGATGGATGTGGACGCAATTGTTGCGCGCGGATATGGGCGCGAAACAGTCGCCCGTATCGAAAATCTGCTTTATATTGCCGAATACAAGCGGCGGCAGTCGGCGCCGGGTGTCAAAATCTCACAAAAGAATTTTGGTCGCGACCGGCGCTATCCGATCACCAATAAATACCGCAATCATAACTGACACTGCGTGTGGCAGGTCAGACGATACAAAAATCTGTGCCAATGCTTGTCTTGTCAATGTCCATCCTATCGGTTAGGCCGCGAGAATGACTGTTACCGTTCGCTTTGCCCCTTCGCCCACTGGCCGTATTCATATCGGCAACACCCGCACGGCCTTGTTCAACTGGCTGTTTGCGCAAAACAACAAGGGTCGGTTTATCCAGCGTTTTGATGACACGGATCTGGAACGCTCGCGCAAGGAATATGCCGATTCCATTCTTTACGATCTGCATTGGCTGGGCATTTTTCCCGACAGTATCGAATATCAGTCAAAGCGTTTCGACATTTATGATCGGGCGGTTGAGAAGCTGAAGGCTCTTGGCCTGCTCTATGCCTGCTATGAGACGCCCGAAGAACTGGATTTGCGCCGCAAGGTCAGGCGCACACGTGGTCTGCCGCCGGTCTATGGGCGTGAGGCGCTCAGCCTGAGCGCTGATGAAATTGCCAGTTATGAGGCAGAGGGGCGCAAACCTCACTGGCGTTTTCTGCTGCCCAATTTTACCGATGACCCCTCCAGTCCGCAGCGCACCGAAGTGCAGTGGGATGATCTGGTGCGCGGCGAACAGACCGTTGATCTGGCTTCATTGTCCGATCCGGTTCTGGTGCGTGCCGACGGCACCTATCTTTATACGCTGCCGTCAGTCGTCGATGATATGGAGATGGGGGTTACCCATGTCATTCGCGGCGATGATCATGTCACCAATACCGGTGTGCAGATTGCCCTGTTCAAGGTGCTCGGGGCAGAGCCGCCGCTTTTTGGCCATCACAATCTGCTGACCACCTCTTCGGGTGAAGGGCTTTCCAAGCGCAGCGGTGCCTTATCGGTTGAAGGCCTGCGTGAAGCCGGTGTCGAGCCAATGGCAATTGCCTCATTGGCCGTGCTGATCGGCACGTCGGAAAATGTTCAGGCCATGGCTTCCATGGCTGAACTGGCTGCTCATTTCGATCTGTCCTCGACATCCAGATCGGCATCGAAATTCGATCCCGATGAATTGTTCGTGCTGAACCACGCATTGTTGCAGCATCTGGAATTTGAAGATGTGCGTGACCGGTTGCAATTGCTGGGAATTGAAGGCGAGCGTGCGCCCGCCTTCTGGAATGCGGTGCGGGGGAATCTGCAAAAGATTGCCGATGCGCGTGACTGGTGGCGCATTGTCGATGAGGGGTTGCTGGAAAATCCGGAATTCGAGGCCGGGGATCGTGAATTTCTTGCTCAGGCTTTTGATCTTCTGCCGGAATCTCCATGGGAAGCGGATGTGTGGAAGGCGTGGACGACCAGTGTGCGCGAAGAAACAGGGCGCAAAGGCAAGGCCTTGTTTGCTCCGCTGCGTCTGGCTCTGACCGGGCGCGCATCAGGCCCGGAACTGGCTGAGATTTTGCCGCTTATCGGGCGGGAAGGAACACTGGCCCGACGACCCTGACCTTGCGCTCATCGGTAAGGTTTTGTTCTTTTGAAGGCTGCGAAACTGCGGGTTGCGCAGATTTTTGACTATCTGTACTGCCTTGCATCCTGATCAGCGATGAGCCCGGGGTTTTTGTAAGCTGTGAATTGGCTATGGGGGCCTCGCCAAAAAAGGAAGAGGCTTGCGCGCTGGAACTGCCGCAGTGGCATCCGGGATCGGTTGGAATATCCAGACGGCGAAACACCAGAGCCTTGGGCAGGCTGGTATAGGGTTTTCCGGTAACCGCCGAGATCATGTTGGCAGGTTTTTCTGGGCTGCCTCCATAAAACATTTCCACGCGCGTACCCGGACAGGCCGCTTCACAGCGGGCCTGATCGCGCTGGAAATCTGCCGGTGTGCTCGATTTTGACATGGGAAAGAAATAGCCATCGCAAATGCGCACGCATTGGGTGAGGTAGGGCCGGTTTGCCGGATAAGAAAGAGCTGATTTGCCCGTGCCGCGTATGATGATATCGGCATTTTTTGCAGGTGGTAACACCATATCCCTTGCCGGGGCGGCGGCTTTTTGTGTCACTGGATTTTTCTGCGAGCGGCAGCCGCCGGCCTTTAAGGCCGCCAGAATGCGGGAACGATCAGGCTGTTTTGTGGTTTTGGCCAGCCCGGCGCGTGTAGCAGTCAGGTTTTTCAGATTGGCTTCCATGCGCTTGAGCGCTGCATTCAATTCTTCACATTGGGGTCTGTTGCGTGAAAAAACAGCAAAACCACAACCGGCCTTGCGGGTTCTAAGGCGCGTTTTTTCTATCTGGCCACGCTGGCGGACAATGGCGGCATCATATTTTTTTGTGGCTTTGCTGCTGGTGGCAGATGAAGCGCGCGCCAGTTGAGCTTCCAACTGTCGGCAGGAGGGGGCTGCCTCGACAGATGAAAGCAAGGTAAAATTGAGCGTAAAAGCCAGCAGCAGTATAAAAGCTGCCCTGTGAACCAGATCTGTCACCAAACCTCATAGCCCCTTGTTCAGGGCCAGGTCCTGACCCGAGGCTATGAGCCTAGCACTTGCCGGTTAATTTGCAGTTTCCCGCGCATTCTGGGCTGCTTCAACCACGGCAATGGCCGTCATGTTGATGATGCCGCGTGAGGTGACAGATGGTGTAAGAATATGAGCAGGCATGGCTGAACCAAGCAAAATCGGACCAATATGGAGTGCATCCATTATCTGCTTGACTGCCGTCATGGCGATATTTGCTGAATCCAGATTGGGAAAGACCAGGAGATTGGCCTCGTCCTTGAGGTTTGAATGCGGGTAGACGCGCTGGCGCAGCAGGGGCGACAGGGCCGTGTCGGCATTCATCTCTCCATCGCATTCCAGTTCAGGCGCAATCTCATGGATGATTTCAGCAGCGCGCCGCATCTTGTAGGCGCTGGGAGTATCGCGTGAGCCAAAATCGGAATGCGACAAGAGGGCAGCCTTTGGCTCCAGGCCGAAGCGGCGTACCTGTTCTGCGGCCAGAAGGGTCATTTCGGCAATTTCTTCTGCGCTTGGATCAAGTGTTGCATAGGTATCGGTGAAGAAAAGCGGTCCGCGCTGGGTGATCAGCATGGACAGCGTTGACAGGTCGCGATGCCGGACGTCGGGGCGGGAGCCGATAATGAGCGAAACATTGCGCAGATGCTTGCTAAAGCGCCCTTCCAGACCGCACAGCATGGCGTCGCCTTCACCGCGTTGCAGGGCCAGCGCTGCAATCACCGTATTGTCGGTGCGCACCATGGTGCGCGCAGCCTCCTGGGTGACGCCGCGGCGTCCTGTGATCTTGATGAGCAGTTCAACATAGTCACGATAGCGCGGATCATCCTCAGGGTTGATGAGGTCAAAATCCTTGCCGGGCCGGATGCGCAATCCGTAGCGTTGCAGGCGTGTTTCGATCACACCTGGGCGACCGATCAGGGTCGGATGTGCAATGCCTTCCTCAATCACCACCTGTGTGGCGCGAAGCACCCGTTCATCTTCACCATCGGCATAGATGATGCGGTTTTTCGGTGAGGTGCGGGCTGCAGAAAAGACCGGCTTCATGACCAGTCCGGAGCGGAAGACAAAACGGTTCAGCCTGTCGAGATAGGCTGGCATATCGGTAATCGGGCGGCTGGCCACCCCGGTTTCATGGGCAGCTTTGGCCACAGCCGGGGCAATCCGCAAAATCAGGCGCGGATCAAAAGGTGAGGGGATCAGATATTCCGGTCCAAAAATGGGTGTTTCGCCTGAATAGGCTTGAGCCGCGACTTCCGACGGTTCTTCACGGGCAAGACCGGCAATGGCGTGTACCGCCGCCATTTTCATGTCTTCATTGATGGCGGTTGCACCGCAATCGAGCGCGCCGCGGAAAATATACGGAAAGCACAAGACATTGTTGACCTGATTGGGAAAGTCGGAGCGACCCGTGCAGATCATGGCGTCTGCACGGGCCTGGCGCGCCACTTCGGGCATGATTTCAGGTGAAGGATTGGCAAGCGCCAGAACCAGCGGCTTGTGCGCCATCAGCTTCAACAGGTCGGGCGTTAAGACACCGGCAGCCGAAAGGCCTAAAAACACATCGGCGCCGCCGATAACATCGGCCAGTTTGCGGGCTTTGGTGTCTTTGACGTAGGGCTCTTTCCAGCGATCCATTTCCTCGATGCGACCCTTATAGGCAACGCCAAAGCGGTCTGTGACCCAGATATTTTCGATTTTTGCGCCAAGCGAAACCAGCAGGTTGAGGCAGGCAAGAGCCGCTGCTCCGGCGCCGGATGTAACAATCTTGACATCCTCGATTGTTTTGCCGGCGATGGCCAGCCCGTTGAGAATGGCGGCGGCAACGATAATGGCGGTTCCATGCTGGTCGTCATGAAAGACGGGAATATTCATGCGCTCCTTCAGGCGCTGTTCAACCTCGAAACATTCCGGAGCCTTGATATCTTCCAGATTGATGCCGCCAAAGGTTGGTTCCAATGCGGCAATAGTGGCAACCATCTGGTCGATTTCGGGCGTATCAATTTCAATGTCGAACACGTCGATATTGGCAAATTTCTTGAATAAAACCGCCTTGCCTTCCATCACCGGCTTGGAGGCCAGTGGTCCGATATTGCCAAGGCCAAGAACGGCTGTTCCATTGGAAACGACACCGACAAGGTTGGCGCGTGTCGTATAAAGCGCTGCTGCTTCAGGGTTTTCCTGAATTTCAAGGCAAGGGGCTGCCACTCCGGGTGAATAGGCAAGCGCCAGATCGCGCTGATTGTCTAAAGCCTTGGTTGCCCGAATTTCCAGTTTTCCCGGTACGGGGTGTTGATGGAAAAACAGCGCAGCTTTTTCAATGTCGGAATGCGTTCTTTTGCCATTGCCATTATCCATCTGGAAATTATCCCCTCAAGCCAATTGGGTATCGAGTCAAAGCCTGTCTCCCAAACCGGGCGCTGATTATCAGGATGCACCGGTTGTCGGGATAAAGACATGGGTAAAAACAAAGACCTGAAACAGGGGCCAGCGAATCTGATAGATTGTGATCCCGTTTCAGGTGGATTGTAAGCCTGTTCTAGAGCATTTTGCAGCCAGATGGAATCATCTGGCGTCGCACAAATGCGGCTAAAACAAGAGCTTAGAGTGTTTCGTCATGTTTCTATGAAAACAAGAAATACTCTAGCATGGACCATGGCAAATGCGAGGCAGCTCTTGCTTTGCAAGGCAGCAGCCTGACAGAATGACTATCCCCATAGTTGCGGGGTGGGCGCAAAAACCAGCGAACCTTGATATTCAAGGCCGGGCTGACGGTCGCGCGCCAACAGCAGCGGCCCATCAAGATCAACAAAATCGGCATCTGCGGCCAGCAAGACAGCCGGGGCCATGGCAAGGGAGGTCCCCACCATGCAGCCGATCATGATTTTAAGGTCGAGTTTGCGGGCGCGATCCCGCAGCATCAAAGCGCCAGTCAGGCCGCCCGCCTTGTCGAGCTTGATGTTGATGGCGTCATAAAGCCCGGCCAGCGCTTCAAGATCAGCCGCCTGATGCACACTCTCATCGGCGCAGACCGGCACAGGATGGCTGATCTGGCGCAGGATTTCATCCTGTCCTGCCGGTAGTGGCTGCTCAACCAGCGCCACGCCCAGTTCAGCGGAAACAGCAAGGTTGCGCTCGATATTGGCATTGGTCCAGCCCTCATTGGCGTCAATGATGAGCCTGCTTTTGGGGGCTGCTTCACGCACGGCGCGCAGGCGGGCGCTATCATCGCCACTGCCACCGATCTTGACCTTGAGAAGGGGGCGGAAGGCATTAAGCCGCGCCTGTGCGGCCATGGCGTCAGGCGCGCCCAGTGAAAGCGTGTAAGCCGTTTCGAGCGACGCAATCTTGGGGGCTATGATGCTGGCCACGCTTTGCCCGGAGATCTTGGCTTCCAGATCCCATAAGGCGCAATCGACCGCATTGCGTGCAGCCCCTGCCGGCATGGCCTCAAGCAGAGAGTGGCGATCGAGGCCGGCTGCAAGGTGCTGCGCGATCTTTTCAATTGCCGCCACAACGCCTTCGACTGATTCGCCATAGCGCGTGTAGGGAACACATTCTCCGCGCCCGCTATGTTGGCCGTCGGAAATTGTGCAGGTCACGACTTCGGCTTCAGTCTTTGAGCCGCGTGAAATGGTAAAATTGCCTGCAATCGGGAAGGATTCGACCTCGACTGAAATGACACGGACCATATGTTTTTTCCCTGACATGCTTTTGAAGCGCATCTGTAAATCGACAGCCCGGCCTTGCCGGGGTAAACAGAAACCATGTTGACCATTGGCAAACGCGACGCAAGCACGACAAAGACAGAAAATGACATGCAGGCCCCGCGTGTCGATTTTGTTGAGCGTGATGGCGTGCTTCAGCTTAATCTTTCAGGTGTGTGGATGACCCACACCGTGGCTAATGTGGACCGCGATATGCGTCAGGCTGAGCGCAGTCGGCCAGGCCGGGAACTGGTTATCGACCTGTCTGGCGTTGAAAAGCTTGACACGGCAGGCGCCTGGCTGATTGACCGGCTGATTGTGGCGCATGAGGCGCAGGCAACGCATTTGCGTGTGGTTGGGCAAAGCGATGCGGCAGCCATTTTGCTGGCTGCGGTGGGGGAGATTTCACGGCGCAAGACCGAACCCGTGCCGGACGTGCGGGTCAATGTCCTTATCCGCTTTCTGGAAGCTGTTGGCCGCAGCGTCTATATGATGCGCGATGATTTCATCGCCGCCATGAATATTTTAGGCGCAACCATCCGCGGAGCGCAAATGAAGCTGGGTCGCGGCCATGCAGTCAATCCTGCCGCAATTTTCAATCAGATCGACCGCATGGGGGTAGGGGCCATTCCCGTTGTGGTGCTGATGTCGTCGATTGTCGGCGCCATTGTTGCCCAGCAGGGCGCGTATCAGCTCAATTATTTTGGCGCAGATATTTTTGTGGTTGATCTGGTTGGTGTGCTGGTGTTGCGCGAACTTGGTGTCTTGTTGACCGCCATCATGATTGCCGGTCGCTCCGGCAGCGCCATCACCGCCGAGATCGGCTCAATGAAAATGCGTGAAGAGGTCGATGCGCTGAAGGTGATCGGTCTCAATCCGGTCGGCGTGCTTGTCTTTCCACGCCTGGTCGCGCTGGTGGTCGCCCTGCCATGCCTGACCATACTGGCCAATTTTGCAGCCCTTGGCGGCGGTATATTGGCAGCCTGGCTTTACTCCGACATTCCCCCTGCCGCCTTCATTGACAGGTTGCGCCTTGCCATTGACATCAGCACCATTGCCGCCGGTCTGATCAAGGCCCCGTTCATGGCCATCATCATCGGCACCATTGCCTCGGTGGAAGGCATGAAGGTGGGGGGCAGCGCCGAATCTCTGGGCCGACAGGTCACCAGTTCTGTGGTGAAGGCAATTTTTGTGGTCATCGTGCTCGATGGCCTGTTTGCCATGTTTTATGCAGCGATCGATTTTTGATGATGAGGGATGCTGAAAATCTGATGCAGTCTCATCAGGCGCAAATACAAAGCGAGATCGTCTTGTCGGCGCGCGATATCACGGTTGCTTTTGGCCCCAAAACCGTGCTCGAAAACCTGTCCTTGAATGTGCGACGCGGCGAGATACTGGGTTTTGTCGGGGCCTCAGGCTCAGGAAAATCGGTGCTGTTGCGTACCGTTCTGGGACTGACGCCCAAGCGGTCTGGCGCTATTTTTCTCTTTGGCGATGATGTTGACAGCCTGTCGGATGCACAGCGGATGCGCATTGATATGCGCCTTGGTGTGCTGTTTCAGCATGGTGCCTTGTTTTCGGCGCTGAGTGTCCTTGAAAATGTGCAGGTGCCGATGCGCGAATATCTCGACCTGCCCAAAAAGCTGATGAATGAACTGGCCATGCTCAAGATCGAACTGGTGGGTCTGCCAGCCGATGCAGCTTACAAATTTCCATCCGAACTTTCCGGCGGCATGATCAAGCGGGCGGCATTGGCGCGTGCGCTCGCGCTTGATCCCGACATTGTGTTTCTTGATGAGCCGACTTCGGGACTGGACCCGATCGGGGCGGCCGAATTTGATGAACTGGTCATCAAGCTGCGCGATACGATGGGTCTAAGCGTCTATATGGTCACCCATGATCTTGATTCGCTTTTTACTGCCTGTGATCGAATTGCGGTTCTGGGAAAAAAGCGCGTCATCGTTGAAGGTACGATTGAAGACATGCTCAAATGCGAAGAGCCGTGGGTAAAGTCTTATTTTCGCGGAAAACGGGCACGCCAGCTTGATCTCAAGGGGCGCATACAGCGATAAATACTGTAATGGAAACAAGAGCCAATTACGTCATTGTCGGCATCTTCACCCTGGTGGCCATTCTTGCTGCTTTCGGTTTTGTTTACTGGACGGCAGCCTTTGGCGATCGCGGCGAGACGGTGATGGTGCGGGTGCGCATTCCCGGCTCTGCCTCAGGGCTGGGGCGCGGCAGTTTTGTGCTGTTTAACGGTGTGAAGGTCGGCGATGTGCGCCGCGTCTATATCGACGTGAACAATCCAAGTGTGGCCATTGCCGATGCCGAATTGGACCGTTCGACACCGATCACCCGGTCCACACAGGCCGATATTGGTCTGGCTGGCCTGACCGGTCAGGCCAATATCGAATTGAAAGGCGCCAATCTCAACGAGCCGAAACTGCTGGATGAAGCTGAAAAAAATGGCACAATTGCCGAGATTACGGCCAATCCGTCAGCGGTGACCAATCTGTTGCAGACGGCGCAGGATATTTTCGGGCGCGCAGACAAGGTGATGTCGGAACTGGAAGGCTTTGCCACAGATGTGCGCGGACCGCTGACCCAGACAGTGCAGAATGCCCAGAAATTTTCCGAGGCTTTGGCGGGCAATGCTGATTCTGTCGAAAAATTCTTAAATAGCGTTGCCGCCTTGTCAGAGGAGCTTCAAGGGGTTTCGGGCAAGCTGGACGGCATGATCAAAACAGCCGAAGGGGTGCTTGATTCCGTTGATCAGGAGCGTGTGCGGCAGATCGTAACCAATGTTGATGATTTTACGAAAAACCTGAATGGGTCCAGAGAAAAATTTGATGACATCCTGCTCAAGATCGACAATCTGCTTGGTTCCGATCAGGCTGACGGCATGATGGCGGATGCGCGTGAAACATTAAAAGCCTTTCGCCAGATAGCTGATACGCTCAATGCGCGGCTGGGCACGATCACGGCCAATCTGGAACGGTTTTCGGGCAAGGGCCTGCAAGGGGTCGAGGCGCTGGTCAATGACAGCCGCCGCTCGATCAATCGGATCGAGCAGGCGATCAGCGATCTGCAACGCAATCCGCAGCGTATCTTGTCTGGTGGCGATGGCGAGGTCCGGCAATATGACGGGAGGGCGCGCCGTTGAATTTGTCTGATTTATCAAGCCTTGTGGGTAAGAAAACCAGTGCAGCCGGAACATGGCTCATGGCCGGAAAAAAATATCGTTTTGCGAGCCTCTTGCTTTTGTCTGCTGCCCTGACGGGCTGTGCGGCACTGCCCGGTGGCGGCCCGGCGCCGCTTGATACATATGAACTGTCTGCCGCGCATGTTGAGAAAGCCAGAAGCAGCCGCCGCCAGATATTGATTGCCGAGCCTTCGGCATTGAAAGCCTTTGACGGTCAAAACATTGTCATCAAACCTTCAGTGGGCTCCATCCAGTATCTGAAGGGCGCGCAATGGGCAGATCGGCTGCCGCTGATCGTACAGGCAAGGCTTGCCGAAACTTTTCAGCGTTCGGGCCGTTTTGCCGGTGTCGGCAGGCCTGGTGAGGGGCTGGCGATCGATTATCAGGTGATTGCCGAAATCCGTGCTTTTGAAATCCAGGTTTCGGGTACTGAGCGAGCGGTGGTGGAACTGTTTGTGCGCCTGCTTAATGACCGCACCGGCGAGGTGCGGGCAGGGCAGGGCTTTATTGCCGCGGCAGATGTTTCTGGCACTGGCAATCAGGCTTATGTGGCAGCCCTTGATCGTGCTTTTCAGGATGCGGTTGCGCAGATCGTGAACTGGACGGCAGGCAGGATCTGAAGCTCACATTATCTCAAATTTTGAAATGAAAACAAAAAGTCAGATTTTTGTTTCGATCAGCATAAAGGCTGGAATGTCGTCGCCAAAACCCACGGGTGTCGAGCCATTATCGTCGTCATAATGGCGGCGATGGTTGCGGCCATGTTCATGTGCCGGTTTTACGGGACGAGAATTGGTTTCTTCACGTGGCTTGCGTTCCGAAACAGATGCTGACGGCTTCTGCTGGTCGTTGCCTGCTTTGTCTGTGGTCGTTTCGCGCTGACGTTGGCTGCGTGACTTCTTCTCAGCACTCTCATCCTTGCGTGTGTCGCGGCGCGACGTGCCCCGACCCCGGCGAGGAGATTCATCCTCAGCACTTTCCTCAATGGTTGAGAGATTGCCGTCAAGCCACTCAATCGACTTGTTGATCAGCTTTTCAATGGCGTCGATATATTTGGTATCGTTCTTTGTGGCGATGGTGAAAGATTTACCCAGGCGGCCCGCCCGCCCGGTGCGCCCGATGCGGTGGACATAATCTTCAGCATGAATGGGCACATCATAGTTGAAGACATGGCTGACGTCGGGAATATCAAGACCGCGCGCAGCCACATCCGAGGCAACCAGTAGTTTTAGTTTGCCGTCGCGGAAATTGCTCAGCATGGTCATGCGCGCCCGCTGGTCCATATCGCCATGAAGCGCACCGGCATTGAATTCATGCCGTGTCAGTGAGCGGAAGAGTTCTGAAACATCGACCTTGCGGTTGCAGAAGATGATCGCGTTTTTCAGCGTCTCTTCTTCCTGCTTGATCAGTTGGCGCAACACATCGCGCTTTTCCCAGGGCTTGGATTTGGACGAGACCAGCCTTTGGGTGACGGTGGTGGCGGTACTGGCGGCGCGGGCAACTTCAACACGCACCGGGGCTTGCAGGAATTTTTCGGCCAGTTTGGTGATTTCGGGTGGCATGGTTGCCGAGAAAAACAGCGTCTGGCGCGTAAATGGGATCATTTCGCAGATACGCTCAATATCGGGAATAAAGCCCATATCAAGCATTCTGTCGGCTTCGTCGATCACCAGAATATCGACACCGTTCAGCAGCAGTTTGCCACGCTCGCGATGATCCAGAAGACGCCCGGGCGTGGCGATCAGCACATCGGCGCCGCGCTCCAGCTTCTTGTCCTGCTCGTCAAAAGAAACGCCACCAATCAAAAGGGCGATGTTGAGCTTGTGATTTTTGCCATATTTGATGAAATTTTCCTCAACCTGTGCTGCAAGCTCGCGTGTCGGTTCAAGGATAAGGGTGCGCGGCATCCGGGCGCGGGCGCGGCCTTTTTCAAGGCGTGTCAGCATGGGCAGCACGAATGAGGCGGTCTTGCCGGTTCCGGTCTGGGCAATGCCCAAAACATCCTTGCCTTGAAGGGCATGAGGAATGGCGCCAGCCTGAATAGGGGTGGGATGCGGATAACCGGCATCGGCCACGGCAGACAGAACTTTTGGCGACAGGCTAAGGTCTGCAAAAGTCAATACGTCTTGAGCAGGTTGGGCTTCTTGAGCGGTCTGGGTGTCAGAGGACAAATTCGCTTGCTGTCTTTGCTTGGTTCAGGGACTGTTCGGGGGCTGGTTCAGTGCCGGTTCGGAAAAGCACGGCGCTGTGCGTCGTGTCGCGCCATTCAGGCGCTCTGTAATGTGCAACGCGATATGCCCAAGCCTGCCTTTTGTCAACACAAACGGGCGTTATTGTCGCGTTTTGCGCAATTAAACTTAAGAGGACAGGTAAACCTGATCAAAATAACAGGTCCTGACCCTGTAAATGCTGCCGCAACCTTCAATATCTGAACTGTTCGGTCAAAATACGCTCATCCCAGGAATGATTGGGATCGAATAACAAGGTTGCGGTGGTTTTTCGCAATTGCCGTACCACGACCGAGCGCACACTTTTGACTTCAGTGTGGTCGGCAGCCGCGTTTACCGGTCGTTTATTGCCTTCCAGAATATCAAAACGTACCTGTGAGCGATTAGGCAGCAATGCGCCGCGCCAGGCGCGCGGGCGAAACGGGCTGACCGGGGTGAGCGCCAGAAGTGGCGCATCAAGTGGCAGGATCGGGCCGTGGGCCGACAGGTTATAGGCGGTTGAACCAGCCGGTGTCGCCACCATCACGCCATCGCAGGTCAATTCTTCCATCCGTATTTTGTTATCGATGGAAATGCGGATCTTGGCTGTCTGGTAGGATTGACGCCACAGCGCAACCTCATTGATGGAAAGTGCCTTAACTGTCTCGCCATCCATGGTGGTGGCGTGCATTTCAATGGGGCGGATGGTTTCGGCAGCAGCCGCAGCAATGCGTTCAGGCAGGTTGTCAACCATATATTCATTCATCAGAAAACCGATGGTGCCGCGATTCATGCCATACACCTTTTTAGGTGTTCCCATCGTGTCGCGCAGCGTTTGCAAAAGAAAACCGTCGCCGCCCAGCGCCACGACAATTTCGGCTTCCTCAACGCTGACATGGTCATATCTGGCGCAAAGCTCGATACGGGCTGCCTTGGCATCTTCTGCGTCCGATGAGATGAATGCCATTTGCCCCGGCTGCGTCGTTTTTGGCATGTTTGTCATTGTCCTGAATGAAAACGAACCCATAAGAACATTTTGTGAGTACAGATGGTTATATCTGACGCAAGCACAAATGCGGTTAAAACAAAGAGCTTAGAGCATTTCATCTGTTTTTCGGTAAAAACAGGAAATGAACTGCCTGCAAAACAGGCTTTGAGATGGCTTGTGAAAGACATGTGGAAAAAATGGTGCCCCCGGCAGGAGTCGAACCCGCGACCTTCGGTTTACAAAACCGCTGCTCTACCAGCTGAGCTACAAGGGCAATATGTTCCGGTTAGCATATTTGCTGCGCCAGTAAAGCCAAATCCGCGTTGAAACATTTAATAAATGGGCAAAATTCTCTGCCAGCTTCCAAAATATGGAGCAAAAGAGGATTTTTTCAATGTTTCCCTGTCCGATCGGTCAGTCTGAAGCCTGTTTGGCGAGAAGATGTTTGCCGGCAGCATAAAGGGCAATTGCTGCGGCATTTGAAACATTGAGCGAGCGGATAGCGCCGGGCATATCCAGCCGTGCCAATGCATTGACGGTTTCGCGTGTTTTCTGGCGCAGGCCCTTGCCTTCGGCGCCCAGCACCAGGGCTATTTTTTCACCCGAAAAACTTTTTTCCAGTTCAGCCGGGCCTTCCGAATCAAGGCCGATGCTGAAAAAACCTGCCTGATGCAGAATGTTCAGGCCCTCAGCCAGATTTCGCACCTCGATATGGTCGATATGTTCCAGCGCACCCGATGCTGATTTGGCTAAAACCCCTGATTCGGCGGGGCTGTGACGGCTGGTGGTGATCAGCGCACCGGCGCTAAAAGCCACTGCTGAACGCAAAATCGCACCGACATTATGCGGGTCAGTCACCTGATCAAGCACCAGAATCAATTTTGTGTCGCCGAGCGCTTCCAGCCGCTTCGGCTTCAAAGGTTCGGCTTCGATCAACACGCCTTGATGAACCGCTTCCGAGCCGGTCATACGCTCAATTTCGCGTGGCTCGGCAAGTCTGGCTGAAAAGGGCAGGGCATCCAGTGGGCCCAGTTCCAGCCGTTCTGCGGCATTGCGGGTGACCAGCATGGAGCGGATTTTGCGCACCGGATTGCCAAGAGCTGCGCGCACCGTATGCAGGCCATAAAGGTGGATGAGGCCGGCAGCAGGTCCTTCACCGGCGATTTCCGGGCGTCGGAGCCGATGGGTGGGCGCCCCGCCGGGTCTTTTGTCATGTCCGGCCCTGTCGTGTCCGGCTTTGTCGTCCCGATAGGCACGGCGCAGGCGTGCATAGTGAGAATCTTTTGGGGTGCCGGTTTTCTTAGCGTCGCTCATTGTCGTTCTATAGCGCCAGTGCCGGGCTTTGCCTATGTGCTGTGTGTTGATAAAAAATCTGTCATGAAAACCACTCTTGCGCAGTTGACACAAAACGACCTTGCGGCCATAAGCGCATCGCTGATGACCGGCGGCTTAAAAAATCAACGGTATCGGTTGAGAATGCTTTGCAGCAGACTCCGTCGGCAGACTGGAGGAGTGCCCGAGTGGTTAAAGGGGGCGGACTGTAAATCCGCTGGCTTAGCCTACGTTGGTTCAAATCCAACCTCCTCCACCACTGCCGGACCGGAGATCTGGAGCGCGGGTGTAGCTCAATGGTAGAGCAGCAGCCTTCCAAGCTGAATACGTGGGTTCGATTCCCATCACCCGCTCCAGCTTATTTATCAAATTTTTATGGTGAAATGTCGCGGGCAGGCAATATTGCGCCCTTATAATTTGCCCTGCACATTCTTATATTGCGCCCGTATCGGCGCTATTCCTGTGATTTGGGGTATGGCTATGACCCGTCTGGTCAAAAGATGCTTGTGTTTTGCCGCTGTTGTGGCTAATCGCCCCGCATGAACTGAACCAAAGGTCCCCGCGCCCAAGGAAAGAGACTATGGCAAAAGGTAAATTCGAGCGCAATAAGCCTCATGTGAACATTGGCACGATTGGTCACGTTGACCAT
>NZ_JBHSLL010000035.1:571-1191 GCF_042656785.1 Aquamicrobium segne | reverse complement strand
GATGAACCCGGAAAGCACGATTATTGCTTCGTCGTGAATGCAGAACAGAGTTCTGGCAATCCGCTTGCTCGGCAGCGTCGTCCTTACTTCCCACAGGCCATCCTTCAGAGACCTGCACAGCGGCATCCCCACCGGCCAACGGAACTGTACGCGCATCAAATCCAGTCCGATCGCTTGTCGATCTTCGGCTTCCAGATCTTGAAGCCAGTCGCGGACCACTTCGGTTCCGCTCGATGTTCGATAGAAAACAACCGGTATCTGCTTTGGTTTATCGTCGGCCATACCGCCTCATATATGGGTCATGTACCATATAATGTTCAATCCTGCAATTCAAGGAATCACAGAACTCCCCAGGCACGGTATCGTCCCCTCCCGGTCAACTCCCTTATGCCGAGTTCCGAAATCAGGTTGAGAGCGCCTCGCGGCGTTACCTTGACGACTTTCGCCACCATCGCAGCGGAGACCATCGGCCGAGACAGGACAAGATCGATAGCCGATGGCAGGCTGCTGGATGCGCGACGGCCGATCAGTTTTCTTTCCATCAGGGCTTGCGCCTGCTGTAAGCGCACCAGTTCGCGCATGCCGGCATCTGCCGCTGCCGCCATTGCATCTAGAAACGC
>NZ_JBHSLL010000035.1:0-500 GCF_042656785.1 Aquamicrobium segne | reverse complement strand
GGCAGATGGGAGGCGACCTTGCCTCGTGACCGCAAATCCGCAGCGATCAGCAGACCTCCGAGCCAGTGCTGCCGCTGCGCTGGCTCGAGTGTTTCCCACGCATCGAACAGCAATGCTGCTGCGATTGTCGGCGGCATATCCTGAACCGACATC
The DNA here is from genome assembly GCF_042656785.1 of Aquamicrobium segne. Lineage (NCBI taxonomy): Bacteria > Pseudomonadati > Pseudomonadota > Alphaproteobacteria > Hyphomicrobiales > Phyllobacteriaceae > Aquamicrobium > Aquamicrobium segne. The sequence continues at coordinate 347 of NZ_JBHSLL010000035.1, read as the reverse complement.
TCGACAGACCGCCATTGCGACAGGCGTTCGGCCTCGTCCCAATCAGGATCCCGGATCATCAGATCGCCCACCATGAGCCCACGGCTTGCAGATGCGGAACGACCGTCTCCTTTCGTCATGTTGCTGATCAATCGCTCTGACCGTTCCAACACAGCATCAATCAGCGCGAACTCATCGGCGAGGAGGTCCGGCTCATCAACCTCATTGCCCTCCCCTCCCCTCTCTTCGACTACAAGGTTGACCATCTCCCCTTCCTGATCGCGGATCCCGCTCAAAGCAGCGAACCCGCGATCGCTCAGCGCCCAATCTGCTTTGGCCGATGCGATACGTCGCCGCGTACGAAGGAT
>NZ_JBHSLL010000034.1:0-19728 GCF_042656785.1 Aquamicrobium segne | reverse complement strand
CCCGCACAGAAACTGAAAATGGCCATGTAAGTTCTACAAATGCACCCCGTTAAAAAAGGGGAGATTACCCATGGACTGGCTCACATTCGATGCCGGTCTTCGTTATGACAGTTTTGCGACGAAGGACGAACCGGAGGTTGGTACGCCCGAACCCGAGAAGCGCGGCAACCGCACAAGCCCGAACATCGGGTTGACTCTCAAGCCATGGGATGGAGTTCAGTTTTTCGACACTTACAAGGAGGGGTATCGTCCGCCAAGCCTTCAGGAGTCCCTTAGCGGTGGAGGATTCCTCCAGGCTAATCCCAATCTAGACGCTGAAATCGCGAGGAACTGGGAGTTCGGCCTCAATCTGAGCAAGGACGACGTATTCCTTGCTGGCGACAAGTTCCGCTTCAAGGCTGCATATTTCGATAATACGACAGATGGATATATTGCACGGACACTTGATAGAACCACGTGGATGTATACGCGCACCAACATCGATCGCGCCAAATTCTCGGGTATAGAGATTTCAAGTGAATACGACATGGGTAGATTCTTCTTGAATGGAGCATTTACTTATTACGACAAGGTCGCGTTTTGCATGAACAACGCGCCTTGCCAGTCGAGCAGTTTGTCTGATGATTACTCTGCAAACCACATACCACCAAAACATTGGACAAGCTTGACTTTCGGCGCTCGTGCTTTCGATCAAAGACTGACGCTTGGTACAAGGGTAACGATTGTTGGAGCCCGCGCCATGGATGTGATTCCAGACGGTACAAATCTTGTCTTACAGTGGGATCCCTATACTCTTACGGACGTATTTGCGAACTTCAAGATCAATGATGATTTTGTGTTGGATGTCAGTGCTGAGAATATATTTGATAAATACTACGTTGATCCGCTTGGAGCGACGCTGCTGCCGTCACCTGGGCGAACAATCAGGATGAGTTTAACAGCCAAGTTCTGAGATTTTTAGTCTTGGGCAGGCTTTTAGCTCGCCCTGACCTCATTTCCATTTTCTTTCTGACGAGGCCGTATCCATGAATGAAGCTGTCATTATCGACAATCCCGCTGCTCTTACCCGCTCAAAGCGGCTGAAGGCGGCAACCCACGATACCCATGATCGTCTCGACAAGGCAATCATGGGCCATGAGCCCTTTTCAAGCCGCGAGCGCTACGGGTTGTTTGTGAAGATGCAGCACGGGTTTCATCGCGATATCGACGCACTTTATGATGATGCCGCGCTCGATGCACTGCTGCCAGACCTGAAAGGCCGCCGCCGCTTCGGTCAGATCGGACAGGACCTTGCCGATCTTGGTATGGAGGCGCTGACTTATGACGCGCAGCCTGCCTTTGTCGCTGGCGCGCCAGCCGATCTGCCGACCGCAATAGGCTGGCTCTATGTCGCGGAAGGGTCGAACCTTGGTGCTGCCTTCCTGCTCAAGGAAGCCTTGAAGCTGGGACTATCGGAAACGTTCGGCGCGCGCCATCTGGCCGGTGCGCCGGAGGGGCGCGGGCTGCACTGGCGCACCTTTACGGCTGCCCTCGACAAAGTCGCCCTGTCCGATGCGGACGAGGCCCGCGTTGTTTCAGGGGCAAACGCCGCTTTTGCCCGCGTGCACGGGCTGGTTGACAAGATGTTTGCATGACCACCATCGGGCCACGATTGTTTTCATCATGATGAGGATGGGCTACATCATCCTTGGCTGGCTGATGGTCGGGCTGGGCTTCATTGGTGCTTTCCTCCCCGTTATGCCCACGAAAATCTTCCTGATCCTGGCAGCATGGTTCTTTGCCCGCTCGTCCCCGCGTCTGGAGGCGTGGCTGCTTAGCCATCCGCGCTTTGGTTCAACGCTGCGGGATTGGCAAGAGCATGGAACGATGCCGCGAAAGGCGAAGCTGATGGCCTGCGGCGGAATGTCGATTGGCTACGCACTGTTTCTCATCGGTGCGCAACCGGGTTTGCTGCTGGCTGTTGCGGTCGCCGTCTTCATGATCGGCTCTGCCGCCTACATAATCTCCCGGCCGGTATCGAAACCTGATGCGGCCCCCGCCGAATGGGCCAGCAGGAACCCACCTGAGAGAAGGCAGGCACGATGCGACTGACCAGAGCATTTCTTGTTTTTTAAGAAACAGAAATGGCGTCATGAATATTGGCCTCAAAAAACCGCATAGCCGCCTCATGTTCGCAGCACACGATAGATCGCCGGGATGACGAGGACGGTCAGCAGCGTAGATGAGGCAAGGCCAAACAGCAGCGATATCGCCAGCCCCTGAAAGATCGGGTCGGTGAGGATCACCGCCGCACCGATCATGGCCGCAAGCGCGGTTAAAAGGATCGGCTTGAAGCGAATGGAACCGGCCTCGATCAGGATTTCCGTCAGTGGCCGGTCTTTGGCGTCGGTGTGGCGGATGAAATCGATCAGCAGGATTGAATTGCGCACGATGATACCGGCAAGGGCGATGAAGCCAATCATCGAGGTCGCCGAGAAGGGTGCTCCAAATAGCCAATGGCCGCCCAGAATGCCGATAAAGGTCAGCGGCACCGGGGTGAGGATGACCAGCGGGGCCTTGAACGAGCCGAATTGCGCAACAACCAGAATATAGATGCCAAGCAGCGCCACCATGAAGGCGGCACCCATGTCGCGGAAGGTCACCCATGTCACCTCCCACTCGCCATCCCAGAGCAGCGTCGCATTGCGCTCGTCGTCGGGCTGGCCGTAAAGCGAGATGACAGGCTTTGGCAAATCACCCCAATCTTGCGCATCAAGTGCGTCCTGCACGGCAATCATGCCATAGAGCGGAGCCTCGAACGCGCCGGCAAGCTCGGCCGAGACCATTTCAGCGGCGCGGCCATTGCGGCGAAATATCAGGTAAGAAGCGCGTTCTTCGGCAACACGCACCACGTCACCAAGTTCAACGACGCCACGATCACCCGGCAGTACATTGGCCGGGATCGGCGTCGTCAGGAAATGCTCATCGAGGCGGCGTTCCGATTTTGGCCGTTCAATGCGCAGCGGGATTGGCTGGCGACCTTTGCCACGGTGCGAATAGCCGACCGTCATGCCGCCATTCAAAATGGCGATGGTGTCGAGCACATCGCCTTCCTTGACGCGGAAGAATTCAAGATCGTCGGTCGAGATCGTCGCCCGCAGCCGCCGCGCCGCAACGCCATGGGAATTGTCGACATCGACGATGTAAGGGACAGAGCGGAAGGCGGCTTCGACCTTTTGCGCCACCGCGCGCCTCGTCGCGGCGTCGGGGCCGTAGATTTCGGCCAGCAGCGTCGCCAGCACCGGTGGTCCCGGCGGCGGCTCCAGCACCTTGAGGCTGGTTCCCGCTGGTACGTCGAGCGCAGCCAACCGCTCTCTGATGTCGAGCGCAATATCGTGGCTGGCGCGGCTGCGCTCGGCCTTTGGCAACAGGTTGATCGCCACCTCACCCAGATGCGGATCGGTGCGGTAGAAGGAATGGCGCACCAGACCGTTGAAGTTGAAGGGGGCCGCAGCACCCGCATGGGTCTGTACCGATTTCACTTCATCCATATCAAGCACGATACGCGCCACTCCTTGCGCGACTGTGTCGGTTGCTTCGAGCGAAGAGCCTTCGGGAAGGTCGATAGTGACGGAAAGTTCGGACTTGTTGTCGAAGGGCAAAAGCTTGACCGTCACGGCCTGCGTGTAAAACAGCGTCAGCGAACCCAGTGTCAGTGCGCCGACACCGAGCAGGAACAGCCAGCTTCGCGCCTTGCTTTTCAGGATTGGCCGGGCGCTGGCGGCATAGATGCGCCCGAGCAACCCGCCACTGCCGTGACTATCACCGCCATGGGAATGGGCTTGCGCCTTTCCTGCCATCTTCAGCATCAGCCATGGTGTCACCATCACCGCAACGAAGAAGGAAAAGATCATCGCCGCAGACGCATTGGCCGGGATCGGGCTCATATAGGGGCCCATCATGCCTGACACGAACAGCATCGGCAGCAGTGCCGCCACCACCGTCAGCGTGGCGACGATGGTCGGGTTGCCCACTTCCGCCACCGCTTCGATGGCCGCCTGGCGACGCGACCGGCCATCCTTCATCGCCCAGTGGCGGGCGATGTTTTCGATGACAACGATGGCGTCATCGACCAGGATGCCGATGGAAAAGATCAGCGCAAACAGCGAGACGCGGTTCAGCGTATAGCCCATTATCCATGACGCAAACAGCGTCATCAGGATGGTGACGGGGATGACCACCGCCACCACCAGCGCCTCGCGCCAGCCGATTGCAAGCCATACCAGCAGGATGATCGAAACGGTCGCGAGCGCCAGATGAAACAGCAGCTCATTGGCCTTTTCATTGGCGCTCTCGCCATAATCGCGCGTCACCTCGACCGCAATCTCCAGCGAGATCAGCGACCCATGCAGTTCATCAACCCGGTGCAGGATCGTCTCGGCGACGGTGACGGCATTGGAGCCCGCGCGCTTGGCAAGCGCCAGTGTCACCGCCGGAACACGGGCGATCTGGTCGCCATCGCGCGTCACCGTCGAAACCAGAGCCTCGCCCGGTTCGGTCACGAATTTGACTGTCGCGACATCGCGAACATAGACCGGGCGGCCATCACGGGAGGTCAAAAGCAGATTGCCGATCTGTGCCGGTGTCGACAGCGTCTCGCCCGCCACCAGCATGATCTGTTCACCGCCATCGCGTAGATTGCCTGCCGGAAAGGCACGGTTGGCGCCCTGCAGCTTACCGGCAAGCTGCTGCAGGGTGACACCATAAAGCGCCAGCCGCGCCGGGTCGGGCGCAATGCGGATTGCCTCGTCAGCCGCGCCAACCAGATAGGTCAGGCCGACATTGTCGATCTTGGCAAGTTCGGTTTTCAATTCGCGGGCAATGCGCGTCAGTTCGTTGGCGTCGATGCGATGGGCTCCAGCCAGGTTTGGCGTCAGTGTCAGTGACACGATGGCGACATCGTCAATGCCGCGCCCGATGATCTGCGGTTCGGGGATGCCGACGGGGATACGGTCCATATTGGCGCGCAGCTTGTCATGAACGCGCAAGACGGCGGCGTCGGCAGATGTGCCGACCAGAAACCGTGCCGTCACCAGCGTATTGTCATCGCGGGTTTGCGAATAGACATGCTCGACACCATCAATGCCCTTGACGATCACCTCAAGCGGTTCGGTGACGAGCTTGACCGCGTCCTCTGCCTTGAGGCCATCGGCGCGCACGAGAATGTCGACCATCGGCACGGAAATCTGCGGTTCTTCCTCGCGCGGCAGGGCAATGAGCGCCAGCAGGCCGAACGCCAGCGAGGCAATCAGGAAGAGCGGAGTCAGTGGCGAGGTGATGAAGGCACGGGTCAGCGCGCCTGCCATGCCAAGGCGATAAGAGGGCGTCGTCATGGCACGATTACGCTGTCGCCAGCTTCAAGGCCGGTCAGGATTTCGACATGGGTTTGTCCATCCTGCATGATGGTCTCACCCGCAACCACGACGCGCTCCACCTCAGTTCCGCCCGCCATGACGCGGACAAAATCGAGCCCGGCGCGGGTAGCAAGTGCCGCTTGCGGCACAAGCAGTGCCGAGCGCAGGCCGACCGGCACCTCGACAAGAATACGGGCATCGACAAAGGCGTCATCCAGCCCTTCGACCTCGACATCGGCGATGACGCGGCCATTTTCGATGCGCGGATAGATTTTGGCGAGGCGACCCTGCCTGGCTTCTCCTGCCGTGACGATCCTTATCGGCGCGCCTTCCTCCAGTTCAGCGGAATGGCGCTCGGGGATGGCAAGGCGCAGGAAGAAGCCACCGCCGCCAATGGTGGCAACAGGCTCTCCGGGCATGATGACGGCACCCTTCGTCAAAGGCACGCTCAGCACACGCCCTGATGCAGGGGCCAGAACCTCGCCTTCCTCGCCCTGCTGGACGATGACGGAACGCTGCGCCTGCGTCGCGGCGATCTGGTTTTGCGTTACATCGACATCGGTGGAAAGCTGCTCCATTCGCTGGGCGGTGATGATGCCGCGCTCGACCAGCGAACGCCCGCGTTCAAGCTCCGCCTCTGCACGCCCAAGCTGGGCTTTGAGCGCGCGCAATTGCGCATCAATAGCCGCAATCTGGAAATCGATCTTGTCGTCACGCACAATGGCAATCCTGGCCCCGGCATCAACCTCGTCGCCTTCGGAGATCAGAAGCTCGATCACAGTGCCGCCGATACGCGCCCGCGCTGGCACCAGATCGCGCGCCTCGACGCGGCCATAGACGGCTTTCCATTCGGGCACGTCCTGCGATGCCAGCACGAAGGGTTCGGCGGCAAAGGAAGGGATAGCCACCGCAAGGGCGGCGGCGAGGACAGCAATGCGCATGAGAAAAGGTCTTTCAGATCAGACGGAGCAGGTCGGCTTGAAGCCGAGGCGCTTCAGAACAGCCGCAGCGGGGCAGAAACCGGTGAAAGCCGACTGGAACATATTGAGCCCGACAAAGACTGTCAGCCAGATAAACCAGGGCGAGACCCAGACGGTCAACGCCACGGAAACGAGCACCATGACACCGGCAAAGGCAAGGACGGAACGTTCGAGGGTCATTGGGAATACCTCCTATAAAATTCATATATTGCTATATACGCAAGTTTGAATGTATAGGCAAGCCCAGTCAATGCTCCTGATTTTACGATCAGCAGTTCACTCGGCAGGAGCAACCGATGCCTTGCGGGCGCTTTGCCAGACAAGCGGCACCAGAATCAGCGCCACTGCCGGGAAGATCAGCCAGTTGATCGTCTGCCAGCCGGACGCATGCAGCAGCGCACCGGCAAAAAAGGAGGCGGCGGCAACCGTGCCGAAGATCAGAAAATCGTTCGCCCCTTGCGCCTTGCCGCGCTCGGCCTCGCTATGGCAATCCGTGACCATGGCGGTTGCGCCGATAAAGCCGAAATTCCAGCCAATGCCCAGCAGGATCAGCGATACGTAGAAGTGAACGAGCTGCAATCCGGCAAGTGCGAAGATGGCTGAAACCGCGATCAGTAAAAGGCCAAGCGCCGTGATGCGTTCCTTGCCGAAGCGGGTCATCAGATGGCCGGTGACAAAGCTCGGCGCAAACATCGCCAGCACATGCCACTGGATGCCAAGGGCGGCGTGATCGACCGAATGGCCGTGACCGACCATGGCGATGGGGGCTGCAGTCATCACGAACACCATCAGCCCGTAGGAGACGACGCCGGCCGCCACCGCCAGCATGTAGCGCGGCATCATGAGAATTTGGATCAGCGGTCGTCCGGTATCCTGCACATTGCCCGTCTTTGTCGCCTTCGGTGTACGCAGCAGAAGAAGAACCGGCACGGCCATCAGCGCAAGTACGGCCTGGCTGAGGAAACTGCCGACATAGGGTGTTCCGGGAACCACGTCACGGGTCCAGATGACGAGTTGCGGCCCGATGATGGCCGCAATCAGGCCGCCGATCATCACCCAGGAAATTGCCTTGGCCTTCAGTTCACCGGTTGCGGCATCTGTCGCCGCAAACCGGTAGCTTTGCACATAGGCGGCATAAAAACCGGCAATGAAGGTGCCCAGACAGAAGATCAGGAAGGATGCCGAGAAGATACCAAAGGCGGCGACCAGCCCCGAGGCCATGCCGAGGCCTGTTCCAAGCAGATAGCCGCCCCGCCGCCCGATCTGTCGCATCACGAAGGCTGCCGGAAGCGTGCCGACGGCAAGGCCGAGATTGAACAGGCTGACGGGCAGCGTCACCAGCGCCGGGTCGGAGGAAAGCTGCTGGCCGACCAATCCACCCAGCGAAATGATGATCGGCGGGCTTGCCGCCCCCAGCGCCTGGGCGGCAGTCAATACAAAAATATTCCTTTTGGCGATGGCCTGGTCAGTCATGTCAAACTCGTTGAGCAGGCACGCCTGAATGACCAGGGGGACGCCTTGATTGAAAAGGATTAGTTATCAGCTTGCTGGCAGAAGGAGTTGTACAACACTTCCACTACGCGTCGCGCGACATCGCTTTCGATGCGATACCAGATCGTCTGGCCATCCCGGCGACCGGCAATAAGCCGATCCCGACGCAGCAGGGCCAGATGCTGCGATACGGTTGAATCGCGGATGCCAAGGAACTCGGCGAGTTGGCCGACCGACTTTTCCCCGTCGATCAGCCGGCACAGGATCAGCAATCTATGCTGGTTTGAAAGCGCCTTAAGCAACTCGCTTGCTTCACTGGCCGCGTTGCGCATGGCATCTGCATCTATTTCCATTTTTAAGTTCATACTTGCGTATCTACCATTATTCGCATATATTATCAATAACCACCTGCCAAGGCAAGGCCCGGTTTGCAGATATGGAGGGAGTATCATCCAAATGCCAGTCAGCCGCCAGATCGTCTATTTGCATTGTTCCGGCATCAACCCTGTGCCGTTGGACAGGTTCGCCAGGGGAGCCCGATGCGGCCGCTGCAAAGACAGGCTGTTTATGGGTCCCCCACATCTCGGGTGTGATGACACAAAAACAGATCGTTGACTGGGTTGAGGTCGACAAGGCGACATTGCGTCATCCGCCTGCTTGTCGCCATCATGGCGCTTGTTCCCAACCGGCGAGCGGCAGCAATCGCCTGATACAGGCCGAGCCAGCATTTCCGATGGCCCGACGGCACCGGGGCAGAGGCTGACAATCATCCATATGCAAAGCCTGTATCACCCTTAAGGCTGGCTTAAGGTGGCTTTCGTGTCCTTCACGCATGTAAGTGACACGAGGACACAGTTTTGAGTTCGAGAAGCCCATATCCCGTTGCGCTCGGACGGCGCGCATTCCTTGCAGGTGCTGGAGCGCTGGCACTGGCTGGATGCACATCCACACGCCAGTCCGCGCAGGTCGCGCCGCCGGTGGCATCTCCATCGCCTCAGCGGTTACAGACACCGCCGATGTACTATGCCATGCCCAATGAGCGTTTTCCGATTCCCGCCGTCGATGTTTCCAGAGTTGATCCCAAATGGTGGCGAACAGAAGTTGATTATCCGATCAGTGAAAAGGTCGGCACCGTCGTTATTGATACACCGAACCGCTATCTCTACCACGTCAGGCCGGGCGGGCGGGCCGTTCGTTATGGCGTCGGCGTCGGAAGGGACGGGTTTTCATGGGCGGGACGCGGCCGCCACATCGCCTACAAGCGCGAGTGGCCGCGCTGGAACCCGCCCGACGAGATGGTCGCGCGCCAGCCGGAACTTGAACCGATCAGTATCGCCAATGGCGGCATGGCCCCGGGGCTGAACAACCCACTCGGCTCGCGCGCGCTCTATATACATGAAGGCAATCGGGACACGATCTATCGCATCCATGGCAGTCCGGAAGTGTGGACGATGGGCCGGGCGGTCTCGTCCGGCTGCATTAGAATGATCAATCAGGACGTCATCCACCTCGCCGACAATGTACGCGACGGCAGCCCGCTGGTGGTGATCGCCGACCCGGCAATGAAGCATCTGCTGACGTCGTGAGCGGCGTCAGGTCTGAAGCGTGATGATTGCGCTCAGGCCGCCAGTTTCGCGGTTGTGCAATTGCAAGTGCCAGCCGCTTCGTCCGAGCGCCAGTTCGACAATGGCAAGGCCAAGTCCGCTGCCGATGGCGGCCTTGTGACGACCGCGGAAGAAGCGCTCGGTAATTCGGGGAAGTTCTTCATCCGGAATGCCGGGCCCCTCATCCTCGATGACGATGCCGACGCCTTCTGCCTTATCGGCCAGGCGACAGCGCACCACGCCGCCCTCCGGCGAATGGTTCACCGCGTTTTCCAGAAGGTTGCGGGCGGCGAGCGTGAACAGTTCAGGCTCGATCTCCACGGTCAGGGTATCGAGTTCGAGCGAAACCTCTATCCTTATGTCGCGCGCCGGATCGGCCAGTTCTTCCGCCAATGAACGCAGCACCGGGCCGGGTTGCGCCAGGCCACGCTTTTCTATCTGATCGAAGGCTTCGAGCGCCGACATGTCGAGCAGTTGCCGGACCAGCCTACCGGTGCGGTCGACGCCGATGACAATCTGGCGCAGCGCCTGATCGCGTATTTCTCCATCGTCGCTCGCCAGCGCCACCTGCGCCTGCGTCTTCAGGCCAGCCAGAGGCGTGCGCAACTCGTGCGCGGCAAAAGCGGTGAAGTTGCGCTCGCGCTCGCGCAAGCCCTCGACACGAGCAAACAGCCCATTGAGCGATTGCAGCACCGGCACGATCTCCTTTGCAGTTTCTGCATCATCAATGGGGCTGAGATCCGACGCATGACGTGTTTCCAGATCGCTCGCCACCTTGTGCAGTGGTTCGAGGCCGCGGCGCACGCTGAGCCAGATGAGCAAAGCAAGGACGGGCAGGATCAGCAGGGCCGGCAATAGAAGGCCACGAATGACGTCTTTCACCAGCCGATCGCGAATCCATAGACTATCGCCGACCAGAACGCGCACGCCCAGTTCCTCATTGGTGACGGCATAGACGCGCCAGGTCTCCCCATCGATCACCGTTTCGGAAAACCCGTCTTCATGGTCGGAAAGCTTCTCGTCGGGTGCGCCGTCCGACCGCCCGATCAGTGCGCCCTGCAACGACCATATCTGGCATGAGAGCTGGCGGTCATAAGTGCTGTGCGCATGTAGAGGCAGGTCAGTTGCGCCGCCTTGTGTCGGATCAACAGTGATCTCCTGACTGACGATCAGCGAGGAGACCATGCGGCCTGCCTCCATCAGCCTTGCATCGAGAACCCTTTCGACCTCGGCCCGCGTCGACAGATAGATCCATGCCACCGCCGACAGCCAGACAAGGCTCGTGGTCAGGACAAGGATGATGAAGAGCCGCTTCGAGATCGAAGGCATCACGCTTCCTCCCCGAGCCGGTAGCCGATGCCACGAACGGTCTGGATTATGTCGGGGCCGAGTTTGCCACGAAGGTGATGAATATGGACCTCGACGGCATTGCTTTCGATCTCTTCCTGCCAGCCATAAAGCTTCTCCTCAATCCGGCTGCGCGAGAGGATCTGGCCCGGATGAACCATCAGCGCATGCAGGATCGCATATTCGCGCCGTGACAGGCGCACGGGCTTGCCGTTCTGTTTCAGCGTCTGTGTCGCCGGGTCAAGCACAAGGTCGCGCCATTCAAGCAATGAACCGTGCCTGCCCGAACCCCGCCGAAGCAAGGCGCGCAAGCGTGCCGCGACCTCGTCGAGATCGAAAGGCTTGCCGAGATAGTCGTCCGCGCCTGCATCCAGCCCGACGATCCGGTCGGCCACCTGGTCGCGCGCGGTCAGCAGCAGCACCGGCGTGGTGTCGCGGCGCTCGCGCATCGACTTCAGGATGTCGAGGCCCGAGCCGTCAGGCAGCATCAGGTCGAGCACCAGCGCATCGAACTCATGGTTTTTCAAAACGGCATTGGCTTCCTCGCAGGTCTCAACGGCATCGGCATTGAAGCCGCCGATCCCCAACCCCACCCGCAAGCCATCCCGCAGCACCGCGTCATCTTCAACAATCAGCACACGCATTGTCATCACCTGAAGTTTGAGCCGATATTCTGGCCAAGGCTTAAGGCAATCTTAAGCCTGCCTTAAGCTGCACAGGCGAGGTCGCCCAAAACGTACCAACTGGAGCTTTGGCCATGCACAACTGGCACGACCGCACGACCGCCGTTCTTTCCCCCGCCGCAGGGCGCATGCCACCGTCTGCTGCGCTGCATCGGCGGACAGTTCTGTTGGGCCTGACCGCCTTGATTGGCGCACGTCTCGCCACGCGGGTTCGTGCCGACGATCTTTCCGCCGAGATGATCCTCAACGATCCTGATGCGCCGGTCAGCGGCAATCCGAAGGGCGACCTGACGATCGTGTCGTTCTTCGATTACAACTGCCCGTTCTGCAAGCGCACGGTCGAGCCGCTGAACACGGTGCTCGCCTCCGACGGCGATATCCGCCATGTCTACAAGGACTGGCCGATCCTGGCGAAGTCCTCGATTTACGGTGCGAAGCTCGCTCTCGCCGCCAGATATCAGGATCGCTACGAGGATGCTTATTCGGCGCTGATGCGTATCGACGGTTCCGGTATTTCGGAAGGCCGGATGCAGCAGGAACTGGAACGGGCAGGCTTCGACATGAAGCGGCTCGAGGCGGACGCCAAACGGCACGATGCCAAAATCGTCAGCCTCCTCCAGCGCAACAATGCGCAGGCGGAAAGCCTTGGCCTGCGCGGCACACCGGTCTTCCTGATCGGGCAGTTCCTCGTCGCTTCAGCGCTCGATGAAGCCGGATTTCGACAGGTCGTCAAGGATGCGCGCGAAGCGTCCTGACGCTGTTGCAAATTACAAGAACACCTCCGAGAACACCATGCCCTTTTTGACCGCTCTTCGCCTTGTCGCAAGCCTGCTTCTTGCACTTTGGTCGTTTCCCGCCACCGCCCAGCAGGGGGACCTCCTGCAAGCCGAAGACGCCTTCCGGTTTTCGGTGGAACGTGCAGCGGACAATGCGATCGAGCTTCGCTGGCAGATCGCGGACGGCTACTATCTTTACCGCGATCATATCGAAGCCAAAGGTGCCGCAGGCGAGGCGGTCGAGCTTCATACCGGGCCGGGCACGATAGAAGACGATGCCAATTTCGGACCATCCGAAGTCTATTACTCCGAGGCGGTAGCGCGTCTGACGACTGGCGCACCGAGTGAGGTCTCCATCACCTATCAGGGCTGCAAGAAAGATTCCATCTGCTACCCGCCAATGACACTCACGCTGGATACGGCCAGCTTGCAGCTTTCCGAGCCTGTCATCGGCTTCGGCGTCGCCGCGCCCACATCTGATACAGGAACCGGCGGCTTCACCCTTGCCGACGAGACGCAGAATGGCGGCATGATCGGCTCGCTGCTGGCAAGTGGCGGCGCGGTCTGGGTGATCGCCAGCTTCCTCGTTTTTGGCCTGCTGCTCGCTTTCACGCCATGCGTGTTGCCGATGTATCCGATCCTCAGCGCGACGTTGGCGCGCGAGGGTGAGGCATTGACGGCACAGCGCGGCTTCGTGCTGTCCTCGGCTTACGTGCTGGCGATGGCAGCCGCCTTCGGGTTGCTCGGTATATTCGCCGCATGGTCGGGCCAGAATTTGCAAATGGTGCTGCAATTGCCCTGGGTGATCGGCGCGGTCGGGGTTCTGTTCGTCGTTCTGGCAGCCTCGATGTTCGGCCTGTTCGAATTGCAACTGCCGAGCGCCTGGGTCAATAGAATAGCGGGCGTGTCGGCTGGCCGGCGGGGTTCGGTGGGCGGGGCCGCCGGTATGGGTTTTCTCTCGGCGCTGATTGTGGGCCCTTGCGTCACCGCGCCGCTCGCCGCAGCCCTTCTCTACATCGCCCAGACCGGAGATGCATATCTGGGTGCTGCCGCACTGTTTGCGCTCGGTCTTGGACAGGGAATTCCCTTGATCGCGTTCGGCACCGTTGGCAGCCGGGCGCTACCGCGCGCCGGGGCGTGGATGGTACAGGCTAAATATGTCTTCGGCTTCGTCTTTCTTGGCGCAGCCATCTGGATGATGGGCCGAATCCTGCCGCCGCCCGCCACACTAGCCCTGTGGGCGATCCTGCTGCTGACGGCTGCCGTATTCATCGGCGTCGCCGACCGGCTGGCGGCAGATGCAGATGCCGGACTCCGGTTGCGCAAGGCGGCCGGTTTCGCGCTCTCCCTCGCTGGCGTCATCCTCGCCATCGGCGCAGCATCGGGCGGCAGCGATCCGCTGCGCCCGCTTGCCCATCTCGGCGTGAGCAATCCGCAACCGCCGGTCACCGAAGCTGAAACGACATTCATCGAGGCCGCATCCACGCCGGATCTCATGAACGCAATCGCCTCCGCAAACGGACGCCCGACATTTGTCTACTTCACCGCAGACTGGTGCGTTATCTGCAAGACAATCGAGCGTGACGTGTTTCCCAATGCCGAAATCATTGCCAGACTTGATGGCTTCCAGCGCATAAAGGTCGACCTGACGGCGCTTGACCAGGCCAATCAGGAGATGATGCGCGATCTGGCCGTGGTCGGTCCGCCCACCATGATCTTCTTTGATGCAAACTCGAAGGAAGCGAGCGGTTCGCGCCTGATCGGCGACGCGACCGTCGAGACATTACAGACTTCGCTCGAACTGGCGAGGCGCTGACATGAACGCCATCAGCATAGGGCCTTTCATCTTCGCGCCCGACCGCTTTGCCGCCATTCTGGCGATTGCCGCATTCCTGCTTCTAAGCGAGATCCTCGCCCGGAAGGTGGACCGCCGTTTCTCGTCCTGGGCCTGGGGGGCGACACTCGCCTTCATCGTCGGCGCACGCGCAGGCCATGTCATCAAACATGGTGAGAATTTCTTCGCCGAGCCGCTACGCGCCCTCTACCTCTGGCAGGGCGGCTTCATGATCAAGGCGGGTGTTGTGCTGGTGCTTGCCTATACGCTTGTTTGCTTCAGGCGCGAGTTGCGCCTTGCACTATGGGCGGCGTTGCCAGCCGTCATTTCCGCCTATGTGGCCGTCTTCATACTGCAACTCACGGCGGGCACGCCCGCCACCCCGCTGCCTTCGGGACAAACATTCCGCACACTCGCAGGCGAGTCGTTCCAGCCAGCAGCACTTAAAGGCGAACCACTCGTCATCAATCTCTGGGCAAGCTGGTGCCCGCCCTGTCGGCGCGAGATGCCGATGATAGCGGATGTCGCCGCAAGCACCGACGACGCCCGGCTGGTCTTCATCAATCAGGGCGAAGGCGTGGATATCATCCGGGGCTTCCTGGAGGCCGAAAACCTCGAGCTGGATCATGTGGTGCTCGACACCTTGGGTGAATTCAGGCGTCACTACAAGGCTCCCGGTCTGCCCGCAACACTCTTCATCGCCCGCGACGGAACGCTCCAATCTGTTCATATGGGTGAGATTTCGCGCGAGGGGCTGACTACGGGCATTCGCCGGATAGCAGAAGATGAAACGGCGCGCGATTGACGAGAGCCCTTGATTGCGCCCCACGTACGCGCCTACGTAGCTGCGCCGCCTGGCACCGCCGGGAAACAGGCGATCGGTAGTATGGGCAGGGCCCATACGGGACTGGCGGATGCGTACAGTACATCATGCAATTTACACAACACTTCTTGTCGCGGCGATAAAACTTGATTAAGAAACACATGTTTTAGGCGGGGATCGCCCTAGGCTGGCAGATTTCCGGTTTCAGGCGCTCTGTTTGGGCTGAAACCGGCGTCAGAAGTGAAAGTGACCGTGAGTTGAGCTGGGATATTCAGAACCTGTTCAGGAAGCATGCAAGCGACATCGCGCAGTCGCTTCGTCGGCGCGGGATCAGCCAGGATATGGCTGCGGACCTGACGCAGGACACGTTCGTGCGCGTCATCGCCTCGCCTCCCGCCGAGGAAACCGCATCCCACAATCCGGTCGGTTATCTGTTCCGCGTCGCGCGCAATCTCGGCATAGACCATCAGCGGCGCGAGCGCCGTCTGCCCTACGTGGATCTTGCGCCGGAAGCATTCGCGGCGATCGCCGATCGCGCTCCCTCACCGGAAACAGCCGTCTATGACAGGCAGCGGCTCGCATTGACGCAGGCTGCACTTGCGGAACTGCCCGAGCGGACCCGCCGGGCGTTCGAGATGCATCGAATGGACGAGATGACGATGGCCGCCGTCGCCGCCGAACTCGGCCTTTCGGTGTCGCGGGTCTGGACGCTCATCCGCACCGCTTACGAGCATATTGACGCCCGGCTTGCAAATATCGAATAGGATTTCAGCCGGGGCGCAGAAAATTTCTGCCCGCCATTCGTATTGATAGATGCGGGCCGGCGTAGCCCCCGCTGCTGGCACAAGCACAGGCACGGGCACAGGAATGGAATATATGGCCGACTCATCCGAGGAGCGTCGCCTGTTCAGGGAAGCGGTCGATCTGGCGATCCGTCTTCAGAACGACCCCGCCAATCCGGTGTCGGTTCAGATGGCAAGCGCGTGGGCTGCCCGCAGTCCTGCCCATGCGGCGGCATGGGCGCGGGTTGCCGAAATCCATGGCATGACCGGCAGGGTCCTTGCCGACCGGCGCAAGATGAGCGGAAGCGGCAGGCTTTCGCGCCGAAACTTTCTTATTGGCGGCGCGGTCGGCCTCGGCGCTGCCGGAGCCGGTTCGATGACGCTTCCGGGTGCGCTGCTGCGCATGCGCGCCGACCATGTTACGCAGACAGCCGAGATTAGACGTATCGCGCTGCCGGATGACAGCATCATGACGCTCGGACCCGACAGCGCGGCTTCTATATCCTATTCGCTCACCCGCCGTGCCATCGACCTTCTGGCCGGCATGGCCTATTTCGAGGTAGCGAGTGACGCATCGCGCCCCTTCTCCGTCGCTGGCGGCAAGGTGACCGCCACCGCGCGGGAAGCGGCGTTCGACATGTCGAGCGATGCCGGCTTCGTTTCGGTCTCGGTCGAGCATGGCACGGTCGAGACACATACGCAGGTTTTGGAACGGGGCGCGACTGAGCGGCTCGAAGCTGGTGAGTGGATCACTTTCTCCCCTTCAGACGGGCAGGCGGCGCGCGGCGCGCGTGAAGCGTTCCAGATTGCGGCGTGGCGCGGCGGCATGATTGTGGCAGAACGCGAGACCGTTGCGGCGATGGTTGCCCGGATTTCACGCTGGGTTCCGGGCAGCGTCGTCATCGCCGATCCGTTTCTCGGCGAGCGCGTGGTCAGCGGCGTGTTCGATCTGAGCGATCCGGTGCGGGCCCTTGAGGCGGTGGCGCGCCCCTTCGGCGCGAAAGTGCGTGCGATCGGCTCCATGGTGACGGTGATCTCCCCGGTGTGAAAATTTTTTGGAAAAGACAGAAAAATCCGGCTTCCCGTTCGTAAAGCTGATTAGGGGCCGCACTACCCAACAATCAGGCATGCGGGCTTTTCTGGTTGAAAACGTAGCTGGTTGGACATGGATCGTGGATTGCAGGCATTCACTACAGGGATGATGGGCTCGGTCGGCCGCAGGGCGCTGGTTGCGGTCTTGCTGACGACGACGGTGCTGACGGCGGGCGTGGTGCTGGACGAGAAAAAAGCCTTCGCACAGGCAGCCGCGCAAGTAAGCTTCGACATTCCGGCAGGGCCGCTCGCCCGTACGCTTGCCTCTTTCGGCAGCCAGTCAGGGACACAGATTTCCTATGACGCTTCGCTCGCCGCCGGAAAGTCCTCGCCCGGCATTCGCGGCGCGGCGACGCGCGAGCAGGCGCTGGCGCAGATTTTACAAGGCAGCGGCCTCGGCTATTCTTTTAGCGACGCCGCCAGCGTCGTCATCACCAGCGGGGTTGCAGCGACGCATGGGTCCGCGGATGCGGGCGGCGCGCTGGTGCTCGACACGATCAACGTGACTGGTGGAAGCGGCGGCTTCTTGGCAGATGGCCTGCGGCGGAATGTCGATTGGCTACGCACTGTTTCTCATCGGTGCGCAACCGGGTTTGCTGCTGACTGTTGTGGTCGCCATCTTCATGATCGGCTCTGCCGCCTACATAATCTCCCGGCCGGTATCGAAACCTGACGCAGCCACCGCCGAATGGTTCAGATCTTCATGATCGGGCGCTGGTGAAAAAAGCCTTCATGAAATCCGAATAGATGGCCGTGAGGCCCGCAAGGTCGGAAAGGCTTATATGTTCGTCGGCCTTGTGCATGGTCGTGCCGACCAGACCACACTCCACCACGGGACCATACTGGGCGATGAAGCGGGCATCCGATGTGCCGCCGCCAGTGGAATATTGGGGCAGCTTGCCGGTGCGGTCCGCAATCGTGCGGGCCAGCATGTCAATATCTGCACCCAGCGGGGACAGAAAGGCGCGCGAGGGTGTGCCCAAGATTTCAAAGGCGATAGTGCAGCCATCGACAGGAAGCGTGGCAAGACGAGCATGAACCCAGTCGGTCAGCGTTTCGGGGGTCCAGCTATCATTATAGCGAATGTTGAAGCGCAGGCTGCCACTGGCGGGAATGACGTTGGCGATTGTGTTGCCCACATCGATGCTGGTCAATTCCAGATTGCTGGCCGGGAAATGCTCGCTGCCGTTATCGAGCGGCTGCGTGGCAAGCGCAGTGGCGGCGGCGGCCAGTATGGGCAGGGGATTGGTGGCCTTGTGGGGATAAGCGACATGGCCCTGCATGCCGGTGACCGTAACCTTGCCCGAAAAGGAGCCGCGACGGCCGATCTTGATGCTGTCGCCCAGAGTTTCGGCAGAACTGGGCTCGCCCACAATGGCGAAATCGAAATGGTGGCCATTGGCCCGCATCCAGCGGATCAGCTTTTCGGTGCCATTGATGGCATCGGCTTCTTCGTCATTGGTGATGGCAAGCTGAATCGTGCCAGCATTGGCCGGGATCTGCGCGCAAGCGGCAATAAAGGCAGCAATGCCCGACTTCATATCAGCAGCACCGCGACCATAAATCCTGGCATCGGCAATACGGGGGGTGAAAGGATCGGTGGTCCAGTGGGCAAGATCGCCCGGCGGGACGACATCGGTATGGCCAGCGAATAACAGACGGCGACTGCCTTGCCCGCGTGTAGCAAACAGATTGTCCACCGGATAGGAGCCATCACCTTCAAAACGCAGGCGGGTGACAGAAAAGCCGAGCCCCGTAAGCTCAGCTTCGAGCAAGGCCAGCGCGCCAGCCTCCTCAGGGGTAACAGAGGGGCAGGCGATCAGGCGTAAGAGCAGATCAAGCGGATCGGTTATGACCAGATGAGAGGCCGCATCGTGGATATCGGGTGTCTCTGTCATCGATCAATCCCGGAGCAGTTCGTTAATATCAGTCTTGGAGCGGGTCTGCGCATCGACGGTCTTGACGATGACAGCGCAGTAAAGGCTGGGGCCCGGTGTGCCGTCGGGCAAGGGCTTGCCCGGCAGATTGCCTGAAACGACGACTGAATAGGGCGGCACCTTGCCGATGTGGATTTCGCCGGTGGCGCGATTGATGATTTTCGTGGATGCGCTGATAAAGACGCCCATGGAGATGACCGAGCCTTCACCAACGACAACACCTTCAACGATTTCGGAGCGTGCGCCGACAAAGCAATTGTCTTCGATAATGGTGGGGCCAGACTGAAGCGGCTCGAGCACGCCGCCAATACCGACGCCACCCGAAAGGTGCACATTCTTGCCGATTTGCGCACAGGAGCCGACGGTCACCCAGGTATCGACCATGGTGCCCTCATCGACATAGGCGCCCAGATTGACGAAGCTGGGCATGAGAATGGCGTTCTTGCCGATATAGGCGGATTTACGCACCACCGCACCCGGAACAGCGCGGAAACCGGCCTTACGCCAGGTGTTTTCGTTCCAGCCCTCGAACTTGCCGGGCACCTTGTCCCACCAGGTGGAATTTTGCGGACCGCCGCTCATGGGCACATTATCGGTGAGGCGGAAGGAAAGCAGGACGGCGCGCTTGAGCCATTGGTTCACCTGCCATTCGCCGTTGATTTTCTCAGCAACGCGAGCCTGGCCACTATCGAGCAGGTTGAGTGCGGTGTCGACGGCATCACGAATTTCGCCCTGGGTGGAAAAATTGATTTCAGCGCGTTTCTCGAATGCGGCATCAATGATTTGGGCGAGTTGAGCGTGCGACATGGCGGCTCCTTATAAGCGTGTCGTGATCTTTCAGATTCACGCAACCCGCTTTAAGCTCTTTTTTTACACATGTCTTTATCTTGAAACTGGTTATTAAGTTCGGGAGACAGGCTTTAGGGTCGAGACTCAATCATGACCACCATATGCAGATAGCGGCCAAGTAGCATGTTGCTGCGAAG
>NZ_JBHSLL010000033.1:0-4676 GCF_042656785.1 Aquamicrobium segne | reverse complement strand
AAAATCAGCGTTGAATCTGATTTGCAACCGGATGGGAATCCCAAAACCTTAAATCGTCACCACAACCTAAAAAGCTGTTTTTCTCTATGATTTGTGCTTTGCCTGTTGCCAGATTTCTTCCATCTCGTTGAGGCTCGCCTCATCAAGCGATTTTTCCTGCGCCGCAAGCGTGCGCTCTATGTGATGGAAACGATTGCGGAATTTATCATTTGTGCCAGTCAGTGCATTTTCCGGATCCACGCCCAGATGACGGCCAAGATTGACGAGAGCAAACAGCATATCGCCAAACTCATCCGTGATGGCCGCTATTTCCCCTTTGGTCAAAGCCTCACGCAATTCGCCAATTTCCTCCTCGATTTTATCAAGGATAGGGGCAGCCTCACCCCAGTCAAAGCCAATTGTTGCGGCCTTTTTCTGCAGTTTGAGGGCGCGTGTCAGGGCAGGCAGGGCCAGCGGCACATTATCAAGAAAACCATGGTCGTTTCTTGTGGTGTTCTTTTCCGCCTTTTCTGCGGCTTTTATCTTTTCCCACATGCCCTTGGCCATGCTCGCATTGCGCGCTTCTTCAGAGCCGAACACATGTGGATGGCGGCGGATCATTTTGGTGGTGATGGCTTCCACCACATCGGGGAAGGTAAATTTTCCTGCCTCTTCAGCCATGCGGGCATGATAGACAACCTGCAAAAGCAGATCGCCAAGCTCTTCGCGTAAATTGTCAAAGTCACCGCGTGCGATGGCGTCGGCCACCTCATAGGCTTCTTCAATCGTGTAGGGGGCAATGGATGAAAAATTCTGCTCCACATCCCATGCGCAGCCGCCGATCGGGGCGCGCAAAGAGGCCATGATTTCAATCAGCCGTGAAATGTCTTGCGAAGGTGTCAAAGAGGGGATGGCCTGGGCATTGTCCAGCTTGCGGATATAATAGCGCACGGTCTTGGCGCCGCCATGAATTTCGGCAGCCCCCACTTCCCTGAAGCCTAAACGCGCATGAAACGCATCGGAGGCCGGATTGGGTGGATCGGCATTCACCTCGCAGGCAATGGTATCATAGCCTGCCTTGGCTGCCTGTTTGAACAGATCTTCGTAAAGGCGTCTTGCATGGCCGTGTCCGCGGGCTTTTTCATCAACGACGACACGGTCGATATAGATAAAGCGGGGATAGCGCTGCCGGAACCAGAGAAAATTGGTGCTGTCATAGGCCGCATTCTGGTTAAAGGTCATGAGAAAGGCTTCTGCCTCGCCAATGTGGCGGGCATGAAAAGATTGGCCCAGAAGATAAGACAGCCGCTCCGGCTCCAGCCAGGAAAGTTCCTGTGCGTGCAGATTGTTCAGCTTCAGGATTGCCGCCTCATCCTTGCTGGAAACAGGATCAATCGAGGGTAAGGCTTGAGCGGACACAGGAGTTTCCATCATATTGCTTGGTTTGAGTAGGAAGCGCGGGCGTTATGTATTCTGATTGTCATCATCCTGCCCGGGAGCGTTGCGCGACTGTAAAGAATATGCCCGGCTGCGGGTTTCGGTGAAAATATCCCAGACCGTGATGAACATGGCTGCAATCATCGGGCCAATGACGAAGCCATTGAGACCGGCAACGGAAATTCCGCCCAATGTCGAGATCAGCACCACATAATCGGGCATTTTTGTGGATTTTCCAACCAGTACGGGACGCAGCAGATTATCGACAAGACCAATGACCAGCAGACCAAAGGCAATGAGCACAAGAGCCTTGAAGATAGCGCCTGAGACAAACAGGAAAAGGGCGACCGGCAGCCAGATGATGCTGGCGCCAACTGCCGGAAGCAGTGCAAAAAAGGCCATGACAACACCCCATAAAACGGGCGCGTTGACACCCAGCAGCCAGAAGATCAGGCCCCCTAGCACCCCTTGCAGGGCGGCGATAAGAACCGTTCCCTTGACTGCTGCGCGCACGACCACGGTGAATTTCTCAACCAGTGCATCGCGTTGTGAGGGACGCAGGGGAATGGCTTGCCTGATGCGGCTGGTCAGGCCCGAACCATCGCGCAGCAGAAAAAATGTCAGATAAAGCATCACGCCAAGCGCTACGACGAAACTGAAGGTGCTTTGCCCGGCAGAAACTGCATAAGTAGCAAGCAGTTGCAGGAATTGGCTGAATAGCCGAGACAAGCGCTCACGAACCTCATCGAGGCTTGACAGGTCCAGACGGGCAAGCAGGTTTTTAACCCAATCGGGCAATATGTCCCCGGTATCTTTCAGATACTGGTTCAGATCCAGTTGCCCTGACTGGATGCTGTTATAAAGGCTGGTGGCTTCGATCACCAGCGAGGATGTGATCAGCATCAAGGGAACGATCACCAGAAGAAAGATGGTCACCAGTGTGATGGCAGCGGCAATTCCCGCGCGGTTGCCGGTCATTTTCAACAGATTGCGGTAAAGGGGAGCAAAGATGATTGCTGTGACGACGCTCCACAATACGGCGCCGAAATAGGGCCAGACAATCAGCCCAAAGGCGATTGATGTTCCGACGAGCAACCATAAAAATGCGTTATCTTCAATTGTACGCATGCTGGCCTCACACCACTTTCATCACATTAACCGGCCCTGACTTGGGTGCATGGTAACATGCAAGTGTGGGTGAATTGTCAATGTCTGCTTACAAAACATTTGGGCCTGCTTGCAAAACATCGGGCGGGCACTACAAAGCCATTTTGCAGCGTTTGCCAGATTGCCCGGATGGTTGGCAGGCACGCTATTTCCAGTTTGATGCATATAGAAAAGATGAAAAATCAATATTTGAACGGCGAGAAAATCATTTCGGTTGCGCCCATGCTTGCATGGACGGACCGGAATTGCCGTTTTTTTCACCGTCAGCTTACAAAAAAAACCCTGCTTTATACGGAAATGGTTGTGGCTGACGCCATCATTCATGGCCCGCGGGAAAGGCTTCTCGGGTTTGATGCAGCCGAGCACAGGCTTGCCTTGCAACTGGGTGGCTCTGATCCGCACAAGCTGGCGCAGGCTGCGCGTATTGGTGCGGATTTTGGCTATGACGAGATCAATCTGAATGTAGGCTGCCCTTCGGATCGGGTTCAAAGCGGCACATTTGGCGCCTGTCTTATGCTTTCACCGCAACTGGTTGCCGATTGTGTGGCAGCCATGAAAGGGGCGATGCATATTCCTGTTACCGTCAAATGCCGCATTGGCGTGGATGATCAGGACACGCAAACAGCGCTTGATGACCTTGCAAATGCGGTTTTTTCGGCTGGGGCTGATGCGCTCTGGGTTCATGCGCGCAAGGCCTGGCTGAAAGGACTAAGTCCAAAGGAAAACCGGGATATTCCGCCGCTTGATTATGAACGGGTTCAGCGTTTGAAGGAAGATAACCCGGATCGTTTTATTGGCATCAATGGCGGTATCCAGACGCTGGAAGAGGTACGGGCGCATTTGCAGCAACTGGATGGGGTGATGCTTGGGCGTGCCGCCTATCATACACCCGAAATTCTGACCGGTGTTGACGGGATTTTGGCAAACAAGCCGGATGAGGTTTTTGATTTTGCCGGACTGATTGATGCCATGGCTGATTATGCGACCCGCCATATTGCCCAAGGCGGACGGCTGGGGCATATCAGCCGCCATATGGTCGGACTGTTTCATGGATTGCCCGGTGCGCGACGCTGGCGACAAATTCTTTCAACAGACGCTTTGCAGCCCGGCGCTGATGCACAGGTGCTGCGGAAGGCTTTTGCTGCGGTTGACATCAAGGCGCAGGCAATTGCCTGAGAAAAAAATCAAGGTTCCGTTTTTTGCCGCAATTTGTGTTAGAACGGGTCTGAAGGGTGAAGGTGCCTTGTGCGCCACAGTTTACGAGGGATATTCCTGATGAAGACCAGAACCATAATCGCCATGGTGGCAGTTGGCGTGTTTGCAGTAGCTTGCTCGACCGACCCCTATACCGGCCAGCAGAAAATCTCGAATACGGCAGGTGGTGCAGGCATTGGCGCGCTGGCAGGTGCTGCACTTGGCACGCTGGCAGGTGGTGATGATCGCCGCAACGCGCTGATCGGCGCTGGCGTTGGCGCATTGGCTGGCGGTCTTGTCGGGGCCAAGATGGACCAGAACGAGGCTGAATTGCGCGCGCAATTGCAGGGCACCGGCGTGAGCGTTACCCGTGTTGGCAACCAGATTGTGCTCAATATGCCGTCTGACGTGACTTTTGGTGTGGATCAGGATGCGGTGCGCGCCGATTTTTATCCGGTGCTGAATTCGGTGGCGCTGGTGCTGCGCAAATATAATCAGACGCTTGTTGATGTGTATGGTCATACGGATTCAACCGGCAGTGATCAGCATAATTATGATCTGTCGCAGCGTCGTGCGCTTTCTGTCGCCAATTATCTGGGCGGGCAGGGCGTGGACCAGCGTCGCTTTGCTGTCAGCGGCTTTGGCAAGACACGTCCGATCGCCAGCAATGCAACGGCAGAAGGCCGTGCCCAGAACCGCCGCGTTGAAATTCAGCTTTCACCGCTGACCTAAAGCCTGTCTCCCGAGACTTAAGAACCAGTTTCGGGATAAAGACATGCGTAAAAACAAAAGCTTAAAGCGGGTCGTGTGAATCTGAAAGATTGCGACACGCTTTAGGGTCGAGACTCAATCATGACCACCATATGCAGATAGCGGCCAAGTAGCATGTTGCTGCGAAG
>NZ_JBHSLL010000032.1:0-9755 GCF_042656785.1 Aquamicrobium segne | reverse complement strand
TGAGATCGTGGAGGATTTTCGTGACCTTTCGTCGCAAAGGTTAAAAGTGGATCTCGGCCGCAGTGTTGCACGAGCCGTTCATGACCACGATCCAAATGCACTGCTTGCTTTGGCACTCGCATATTGCGTCTGGCGTGATGCTCGGATTCCTGATGATATACTGGATGATATGGCAGAAATCATGATCGTTTACGGTGCGCGCGGTTGAGCTTCCGCTGACGACGACAAGCAGCAACATCAACTTGCTGCAAAATCCTCAGAAATCTTCCGTTTGTTTGATCTGGTCAAAGTCTGGTTTGGAGTGGCTTCCTGCCTGACCGCTCCTAGGGGGCGGAGTTGGGAAAGCGGCCATTCAGCTGCCCGCTACACTTCGACAGCAACGCGCCCTCGTTTCGGTCGTTTAACGCTTGTGAGCCGAAGCCTCCAAGCAGCCGTTCCCTCATTCGTTCGTTGAACAACCTACTAGCGACGCGCTTGAGCGCGCAATCTTACGGCAGTCCGGATATCATGGAGGTCCACGCGTTGCGTCACGAGCTGGCGCCGGAACTCTTGGAAGATCGGCTGAGTGCGTTCTGGATCTTCGATAGTGACGATCAGCGAGAAAGGTACACCCTCGGCGGGAAATTGGGCCTCGGCGCGCACGAGACTTTCCACCTGCAATTGCCACTCGGTGCTGCTGCCGACACCGTCGCCAAAATTGGCGGCATAGCGCTTGGTCGGCCACCATTTGAGGCCATGCGAAATCAGCGCCCGCTCCGGCGGCGTCATGCCCGAAGACTTCGGCAAGAACGCTTGGGTTATCTGATCATGAAAGCTTGGCATGCCGTCAGCGCGATCGACCGGCTGACGCTGGCGTAGCTTGGCATCGAGGTTAACGCGCACGAACTCAGTCCCGAAGGCCTGGTCGATCGGCGGATCATAGACCAGCGTCATCTGCACCTGGCCGCAGCATGCTCGCGTTGATGGATCGACTAGCGAAGCGGGCCACGCAAAGGGGAAGCGTAGAATGGCCGGCCGCTTCTCGCCGATGCTCAGACGACTTTCGAACACGAGCGTAATTGAATGGTCATCGGTCTCCAGCATCGACGCCGCATTGCTGGGCTGACCAAACCCGACAAACTGCCGAGCAATGTCCTTGAGCGACCGGTGTTCAAGGCAGGTTGGTATCGTTGCATGGTGGACTGAAAATGCCCGTAAAGTGCGTGTATCGAGCTTCTGACCAGTCATCGAGTCCAACGTCGCAAGAGTTTTGGCGACCAATGGCGCTGCGAAGCTTGTGCCGCGAGTCTCGGCACAGTTTCCGTCCAGCGAGCAGGACACCAGCGCGGTCTTGTCGGGCGAAGTAGAATCACCTGTCCCCCCATAATGGGCAAGATCGGGTTTAACACCGACCCGCAGGCCCGGACCACGGCGCGTATAGGTCGCGGGCGCGCCTTCCACATGAGAACCGCCGGGCGGATTGAGCGCGCCGACCGCGAGTGCGCGCACACTCTCGCTGGGCATGAAAATCGTATCGGACGCTGTTCGGGATGCCAGTGCTGCAATCGCCTGGCGTGACGTGGGCGGCCACGGTGCGCGCCATTCGGCACCGCTGAGGTTCCCAGCAGAGTTGACGATGATCACCCCTTGGCGATCCTGAATCTCGTCGAGGCGGGCGGCGTAGATGCTATAGAGATTCTGTTCGACCGGCGAAGTGATGTTCAATGACATGTTGAACACCCGAACATCGTGATTGTCACGCGCCTCAACAATTGCGGCCTCCAGTTCCTCGAGAAAGGCTTCAAAGCCACGTTGTCCGTAAACGTCGAGAAACCGCCCCTTGGGCATCAACGGAATATCGATGAGATCACAGCCGTCGGCCTCACGCCCGATTTCGTTGCCATTATGGCTCTGCGCACCGACTAAAATTCCGGCGACCAGCGTGCCATGCGTCGCGTCGCAGGCGTCGATATCAAGATAATCGTAGCGATCCTGAACCCAACCCGAGAAGTGAGTGCAGATCCCGGTGTCGATCACCCCAACTTTGGGATACATGCCGTTCGCCATACGCTCAGGAACGGCGAATGTCATCTCTCCGGGGCTTGCCGGCGCGTGTGAAGGCTGGAGCAGCACCGGAAATCGAATGCGACGAACCAGCGGATGTGCGGCCATTACCTTCAGCACGAGTTCGTGCCGCTCAACATTCGCGTCGACCTGCGCGACTGGTGGCACGAGCGTCAGCTCGCCGCGAACCGCGCGGCGGTCCTCGATCAGCGGCTTTGTGGGGGCGGTAGTCACGAGCAATTCGATCGAGGGCACACCGCCTGGACTGGGCAGCAATGCTGCATACATACCGTCGCCGAGCTGGGCGATATCCTGCTGCAGAGTGTCGAACGACTGGCGCATACCGAGAATATCGGCACTGCTGATCACATCCAGCGGCCGCTGTTCGAACAATTCGACAATGTAGCCGCTGGCGGCCGAGGGGTCGAGCATCGCATCCACGGCGGACGCAGCGGAAAAGTCACGCTTGGCTCCAGGAGCCGCGATCTCGATCGTTTCGATCGCACCGAGTTCCGACCTAGCGCGTGTGACGTAATGATAGGGGTTGCCGGTCTTGCTCGAAATCCGGGTTTCACCTGCAATCTCGGCATCCTCGAACCGCGCCCGCAGCCGGTTTAGATGAATGCGTGGCGCCCGAAAAAAGAGCTCGCCCGGGGCACCAGCGCCCACGCATGGGAACTGATCGGTAAGAAACAGCGCCCGGTTCGGCCGATAGGATTTCGCGATGGCCTCCACGCGCAGGCGTACCCGGACATAAGTAACCGGCCCAAAGCGGGAGGCGGCGAGCGTCGCGTCTATCTCGTCCAAGCGTGTAAGCATCGCCGCCTTGTGCAGCGCGAACGCACGGTCGTTCTTCTCAAAGAAGTCCTTGTCAGGTCCCGCCCGGCCGGGATCGGGCGCACGAAGGAAGGAGTCGTCGTTCAGGACGATCTGGACAGGATTGTTAGACATCGACGCCCCCTTCTGCTGTGATGCCCTCGGACATCCAGTC
This sequence comes from Aquamicrobium segne, assembly GCF_042656785.1. NCBI lineage: Bacteria > Pseudomonadati > Pseudomonadota > Alphaproteobacteria > Hyphomicrobiales > Phyllobacteriaceae > Aquamicrobium > Aquamicrobium segne. The sequence goes on along the minus strand of NZ_JBHSLL010000032.1, from coordinate 6,721 downwards.
TGCGGACCAGCGCGAGATCTTGCTCTGGCTGCAATCGAACATCTGCGCGAGGCTCTCCTGTCGTACGCCGAGCTGGGCGTGAAGTATCTGGCCGATGAACTTCGGCTCGTCGACAAGGAAAAGCCGCGCAGGCCCCATCTCAGCATCTTCGATACCGAGCCGCGGCAACAGCGCCTTGGTCGCGATGGTGATGGCGCGCGGCGTCACTTCACTGCCCGACAACGCTAGGCTACGGCGGAGCGCATCAGCAAACGTCTTTAGATCCGAACCAGACCGGGGGCCCGCGACGTAGCTCAAGGTCTTGATGACATCGTCCCCGAGTTCCAGTGAACTTAGAAACGTACGTAGCATTTCCAGCCTGGTCGGCAGATCGGGCTGACCGATCCGCACATGATTCTGGAAGCGGCGCCAGACCGCTGGGTCGAGCAGGCCTTCGTGATTGGTGATTGCAATCGTGAGCCCTTTATCAGCGCGAGCGTCGAGGTTTTGGAGGAGTGTATTCACCACGCGCTTTAATTCGCCCAGCTCATGCGGATCGTCGCGCATTTTTGCGAGTGCATCAAATTCATCGAGGATCAGTACGCACCTATAGCGGTTGGCAAAATCGAAGAGATTGGCGATGTTGCGAGCAGTGGTGCCGAGGAATGAACTCACCAAACCGTCGATCCGGGCGTTGACAACCGGAAGTTTCAGGCGCGCCGCAAGCGTCAATGCGGCTAGCGTTTTTCCTGTGCCGGGAGGGCCATAGAACAGGCATGATCGGGAGGGTTCCACGCCGAGAAGCTTGAGCGCGTCGGCGCGCTGCCATTCTGAGACCAGCGCATTCATAGCCAGCTGGAGCGTTTCGCCGAAGATCGGCGTAGGCTGACCCGACGCGGGTGCGAGCAAAATCTCCGCAAGGGGAACACTCGTTTCTCGATCAGCAGGGGGGTGTACGTTGGTTGTCAACTCGTCACCCGTGACCAGCGACCGTGACACCTCTACGTTACTAGGAGCGAAGGACACCTCGCTTGTCACATTTGCTAGCAGGGCATTGAGTGTAGAGGCATCTCGGTCGTCGCCTGCTTTCGCCAATCGGTCTCGTAGCCTTTCAACCTGCTTTCGGAATCTCGCATCGCCGCCTTCCAGCCCGACCCGACACAAACTTTGGACCGCCGAAAAGTGCTCCATTGAAAAGTTCCATCTATGAATCCGATATTCTCGAATCTTATGCGATAGTAAGCCATAATATGCAAGATCATTTATTGATTATGCAAAAATAGTCACTTCCCCGTGTTCTGCACGGTGATGCGGACCTTCCGAGCTATGAGGAGATGCGCGACGAGCGACGAATAAAGTTGTCGAAACCGATTGAGACTCTTGGGCGCTGCGCGCAACGGTGCCCTACCACAAAAACAGCAATGGCAGCTGACGAACGGCTGAAAATTCGTCCTACCGTCAAAAAGCTGCCTATCTGCTTCCGGCCCCATTGCTGTCGTCCTTCGTTATTCCCTCGGCCAATCACGGCCTAGGAGAAATAAAATGGGTTACTCTCATTACGATGCCGCAGCTCGCGGCCGTGCTGCTTGGAATGCTGGAAAGACAGTTGGAACTAAACGCCCTTTGACGCAGAAGCAGATATGGGCAATTCGCTTCTTCCTCGATCGAGAAGGGCGTGTTCGGGATCGTGCTCTTTTTGATCTTGCAATCGACAGTAAGCTTCGTGGCTGCGATCTGGTAAAGATTAAAATCGGAAACTTGGTCACAGGACCGGAGATACGAAAGCGGGCGATGGTCTTTCAACAAAAGACTGGTCGCCCTGTTCAATTCGAATTGACCAGTGATGTGCGTGCCAGCTTACTGGCTTGGCTGGAACGCCGCGGGGGCACCCTGGATGACCATGCGTTCCCAAGCCGGATCAATCACGCACGTCATATGAGTACACGGCAATATGCTCGTTTGGTCGATGAATGGGTAACTGCTATTGGCCTTCGAGTGGCGGATTACGGCACGCACTCCCTGCGCAGAACAAAGGCTGCAATGATATATAAAGCAACAGGCAATCTGCGTGCTATCCAGATATTGCTTGGGCATAGCAAGATCGAAAACACGGTGCGGTATTTAGGTGTCGACATCGAAGACGCATTGCTTTTGGCAGAGCAAACTGTGATCTGACCTTGTAGAGGCCATCCGCTAGGCGGATGGCCTCTACTCCTCTCGGGAGTATCTGACATGATCGATCTTCGGGGTGGGTTGCTGACTGTCATTATTTGGGTTGAAAGAGGATGGCAGTAGACTGGAAGATTTTGGGCGGTGTCCCAATTGAGCCCCCATTCACACCACGTCATCGGAAGGGAGGCGCTAGCTCAAAATCGAGCACTGAAGTTGAGCTGGCTCCACTCAGGGGTTGTCGTTCGACACGCGCCGTGAATTTTACCCTTATGGGCGGCGTAAGACATTCCGCCAGAGGTCAGTTCTGGCCGCCAGAAATGCGATGGTAGGCGCTTGATCTCGATCAGCTATACAGCAACCTTGCAATGATAGTTTGAGCATTGCGTTGTTATGAGTTTGCGGTACTGGAATAAGAGTTATTTTTTGGGTGTCATTGAAACATAGGGATAGCGCATGGATGCACTTCAGTTTGCCATCGCCCGCTTTCTGGCCGGAAAGGCTTTGCAGAAACGTCGGACCACCTATCAGCAGGTCGGCGAAGCAGTAGGCTGGAGCCATCCAACTGGTCGGGGGCTGGGACGAAACCTCGAGGTCATTCTGCACAAACTGGCGGACCGGGGTCTGCCGCCTCTCACGACGATCCTGGTGAAGAAGGGAGAGCTGTATCCGGCTGACGACGCCATGGCGTACATTCGAGGCGCGCTCGGAGCCATCAACATCGAGGCCGCCCAGCGGGAAGTGTTCGCGTTCGATTGGGCGTCGGTTCCAGAGTTTGCTCCAACAGCAGATACGTTGCCCGACGAACGGCAGCTTTGGCTGACGTCGTTCTGGGGCTTCGATCCAGCCGGCTGGGGATGCATCGGCTTCGCCAATGAGGCCCGGCGAAATCGCTACTTGACCAACTCAAAGCCAGGGACGCTGGTCGCGATCTACGTGACTAAGGGGAAAGGCCCGGACAACATGCGCGGCAAGGTCGTGGGGGTGCTCGAGATATCCCACGAGACTGGCCACGCGCGCGAATTTATCTCCGGGGATCGCTGGGCAGAGAAGGAGCGCGATTCTGATTCTCGTGGGAAATGGCTGTATGCCGTGAAGGCGACCCGAGCGTGGAGGATCATTCCGGAGGATTGGCGTCAGGTCGAAGACCTATTTCCGCAAGCCTACGGCAGCTCTAACCCAGAGTTCATCGGCGCAAGCGGAGTATCGCTCTCCATCGACGAGGCGGCAAAGCTCTACGAACTGGACGTTTACGAAGTGCCCGTCTATGGGCAGACCAGTCCTGTCGACCCCACAATCCAGACCCTAGAATTCGCCCTTAGCCCCAGCCGCGCTGTGAGGCCGGCCTCACAGCCCTATTGGGTTGGCGAAACGGATGGGCCGAAGCATCTCTACATCCTCCGTCTCACAGGCAATATCGCAGCCTATCTCGGTCGAGGAACTGACGAACTCGCAGACAAGTACATCATCAAAGTTGGCTTCTCGAAGAGCCCCCAAGCGCGCCGCGACCAGATCCAGAGCGCCTATCCCAAAGGGGCTTTCAACTGGAAAATCTTCAAACCCAGCCCTCAGCCCGACACTGCCCCATATGCCAACGCAGATATTGCAATTGCCGGCGAAGACGCCATGAAAAAGCGCCTTGTGGAAGATGGTGCAGAGGTCTTGGGGGGTGAGTTTTTCCTTGCTGACGAAAGCCTGATGCATCGGACTTGGGCTGCAGGCAACAACGCAGCGAGAGCGACGCAAGAAAAAGCAACCTCCCAGTTGACCCAGCAGAATGGATTGGGATAGGCACTTTTCTGCATCTAAGAAGCCTAATTTATCTGTCGGCTTTGGGGAGAGCGGAGCTGCGAAGCTTAGGACCGACAAGGGGTCGATAGCAGCCGAACATGCAGATCCAGATGGGCGCGACCTTAACGGGGTGGATTCCGGACTGTCAGCTTTTTCGCTAAAGTCCCTTGGAGCAGACATCTAGCTGACGCGAATATGAGCGAAAGACATCAGTTCCGCGTTGCGACCATACGCTCGGCCAGGGCTTGGTCACCGTGTGCCTTCAGCTCCTCAACTGCTCCGTCGAAGTCACGTTGATCCCGGTTTTGGCTGAGCTTGGATTTTGCGATCGTGCGTGTCACCGAAATCCGAAACGCAACAATCTTGCCGATCATGTCGAGCATATAGTCGGCTGGTGCATCGGCCATTCTCCAGGCCCTATCCCCGTTGACCCGGCGTTCCTGGTCGCGCGTCAATAAACCGATCGCAGCCCGCTTGCTGCGTTCGTCGTGCTGGAAAGTGATGATGCCATGAATGTGCACCACCTGGTAATTCCAGGTCGGCACGTGACGATGATGTTCCAGCTTCGAGGGGTAGCTGTTGGCCGAAATGTAACCGTCGACTCCGCGAAAGATGGCCAAAACCTCCTGACCATCCGCAACTGTGCGATGCATATCGTTAGCCAGCGCAAAGTGGCCGATGAGGTCACCTCCCTTGTCGAACATGAGTGGTACATGGTTGGCGACCAGGCCCTCCGTAGTGTTTGCAACCACGCAAGCCAAGGGTGCGCCGGCAATGATCGACGCAATCTCGGCGGGATCAACTTCCTTGAAATGGTCGGGTATGTACATCAGTCGCTCCAGGGACAAAGTTTATGAGCCGGTGATGAGCTTGAGGGCGATCGCCCACATCACTAACGCAATAACAGCTTCCAGAATACGCCATGCCGCAGGTTGCGCGAAGATCGGTCGCAGCAGCGAAGCGCCGAAGCCCAAGGCGAAGAAAAACAGAAACGATCCTGTGACTGCGCCAGCGGCAAAGGCAAATTGTTGCTCACCGAACTGGGTGGAAATTGAACCCAGCAGGACCACCGTGTCGAGGTAGACATGGGGGTTAAGCCACGTCAGCGCGAGGCACGTTAGAAGCGTCGGCAAAAGCGGCTTGGTGGCTTGGTCGCTCTCGACAGAAAGAGTGCTCGTGGAGCGCAAGGCGGACATCATGCTTCTTGCACCATACCAGGCCAGGAACGCCGCGCCCCCGATCCTCATCACCGGATCGACCCAGGGTAGCCAGGCCGCTATCCGCCCAAAGCTGGTAACGCCGATCACGATCAGCACAGCGTCGGAGACTGCACAAGCCAGACTGACAGCGAGCACATGCTCGCCTTTGAGCCCTTGTCGCAGGACGAAGGCATTTTGCGCACCAATAGCGACAATGAGGCTCAAGCCCATGCCGAGGCCGGTCAAGAAAATCGATGGGTTCATGGTGAAGGGTCATGCTTCATGCCCGTTGGCGTAAACGCCGAACTTGCATTAGACCAGTTAAAGTAGCTAACGCAGCATAAGGCTGGCTAATCATGCTTGATTACAATGCCGCCGCGGCCGTCGCGGCGATCGTGCGCACGGGCAGCTTCGAAAAGGCTGCGAAAGCCCTCAACGTTACGCCCTCCGCCATCTCGCAGCGCGTGAAGCAGCTTGAAGAACGTATGGGAGCGGTGCTGGTAGAACGAGGCATACCGTGCCGCGCCACCGACAAGGGGGCATGGCTGTGCCGGCACATGGAATTGGTCGGGCAGTTGGAGAACGAACTGGTCGCGCAAATACCCGAGCTTGGCGATATTTCGAGCGGACCGGTAACTGTCGATGTGGCTGTGAACGCGGACAGCCTCGGAACCTGGTTCTTGCCGGCAATGGCGGGTTTCACCGGGCGTTCCAATGTGGTGATCAACATCGCCGTAGACGATCAGGATTACACGGTTGATTGGTTAAAGCGGGGCCGAGTTCTCGCCGCGGTCACATCGATGCCGCAGCCAGCGGCTGGCTGCACCGTTACGGCGTTAGGTCATCTGCGCTACGTCTCAACCGCCAGCCCAGAGTTCATGCAAAGGTATTTCGCAGAAGGGGTCAACGCGGAAGCGATGTCGCGAGCACCTGTGCTCACATTCAACAATAAGGACACCATGCAAGGGGATTGGCTTGCAGCCAATTTTGGATCACTCCCAGCGCCGCCGACGCATTGGCTCCCATCCACGCATGGATTTGTGGAAGCTTGTATTCTTGGGATTGGCTGGAGCCTCAACCCGATAGATCTAGTTGCGGCCCATATCGCGGCTGGACGTCTTGTTGAGCTAGTCCCCGGCGCAACCACGGATATCCCGCTCTACTGGCAAGTTAGTCGTTGGGCTCAAAACCAGTTTCCCGAGTTGACAAGGCGTGTCGTCGATACCGCCAAGGTCTCGCTTCTACAGCGCTAGGGTCAATGTCGGCTTTCGGGATCATAAGTGGGTGTGCGTATGACCGGGATGGGGTCGGAAACGGACATCGCTGTTCTTCAAGATACCGCTGTAACGTAGAATCGGCGACGGGCTATCTCACCCAATGGAGTGCCGCAATTGACGGCATATTGAATCATAGAGTGTAACCGGCGGAGTATGTCGGACTGGTCAGCAGACAGGTCATCTTCTCACCATGCAAGGCCTCATGCCCATGCCTTAACTGATTTCTCGCGATCACCATGCTCGAATAGCATATGGCTGAGTGCGTGATCCCTCATCTATGAGCGTTTTGGTGAGCAGATAGTCAAA
>NZ_JBHSLL010000031.1:0-9573 GCF_042656785.1 Aquamicrobium segne | reverse complement strand
TGAGATCGTGGAGGATTTTCGTGACCTTTCGTCGCAAAGGTTAAAAGTGGATCTCGGCCGCAGTGTTGCGCGAGCCATTCATGACAACGATCCAAATGCACTGCTTGCTTTAGCGCTCGCATATTGCGTCTGGCGTGATGCTCGGATTCCTGATGATATACTGGATGATATGGCAGAGATCATGATCGTTTATGGTGCGCGCGGTTGAGCTTCCGCTGACGACGACAAGCAGCAACATCAACTTGCTGCAAAATCCTCAGAAATCTTCCGTTTGTTTGATCTGGTCAAAGTCTGGTTTGGGGTGGAAAGCGGTCTGGCAGAATTCGGGCGACTACGTCGTGAAAGCCGCCGTTCGCGCGTTCAGTAAACTTCGACGGCAACGCGCCGCTATTCCGGTCGTTGCGACTATTCGGAACCGCCGCCGAAAGTAGACATTGCCTTCTTTCCAGAACCTGGCGGCGGCTGTCCAACCGGGCTGGGCCGTCAGCATCTTCGCTGACTACGCCGTTCGAAGGACCATGTTCGTCGATTCTGCTCTGAGACGGCACGTCCCAAAGGTTTCCGGCTCACCCTCCAATCTGTCTGCGCCAATTCTGGTATTTGTCGCCAGGTTCAGGGTGTTGCACTTTGAATGTCTTCTTCCTGGTGCGTAGGTTAGGCAGCAAGTGCCTTATCGTCCTCAAACGCATAGAAGTGAGGATCCGCTACGGCGTCGCCGGCGAAATTGCGACTGATCTCCACGGTAATTAAACTGTCGCCAGCAAAGGCTGGGCTTAATTCAAGCGTTAGATACTCGAACAGCGCACGCTCGTGCACAGCGATCACGACTTGCTTGCCGAGACCCTTGGAAAACGATCGCAGCAGAGCTGCAAACTGGGCGATGTGAACATCATCCATCGACTGCACGGGGTCGTCGAGCACCAACCATGGCAACTGCGACGGCATCGACAGGTTAAGCGCAAGGAACAAGGTCAAAGCCGCGGTGTTCAAATTGCCCTGGCTGAGCATGGCGCCGGGAGGTCCAGAGTACTGCCCTGACCTATGAAACGTCTCGAGCACAGCCTCCACCTTGCCATCCCCCTGATCGGGAAGCCGAAATTGCGGAATGAACTGCTCATTGGGAGCAAGCCGAACGAACAGGTCGCCCCAGACCTTGTTGAGCGACTCGCTGAAAACGTCGCGGACGATCCCCGAACGGACATGGGTTGCTGCGGTCGCTATGGCCTTGGCCTGCTCCCGCACCTCGCCAATAGACGAAAAGGCACCCTTCATCGTCGCAACGCGCCTTTCCAGCTCGGTGGCCCGCGCTACTCGGTCCGACAGCAGCTGTGCCTCGCGGGCATACTGGTCGAGTTCGGTCTCGACCGAGACGCGCGACGAAAGTTTCGCCTGGACGGCCTTGAGACGGCCCGAAAGCGCTGCGGTTGCCGCCTCGAGGGCCTCTCGCAGGCCCGAAAAGTTCGTCGTCGGTCGGCCGGTTGCTCGTTCCACCGCATCATTAATCTCGGGAAGCAGGGACGCCGACTGCAGCCCCGCGCGTCTCGTGCCGGCAAGGCTCCGCCGAGCATTATCGAGGCGGACGAAGAGGCTCTGCCCGTCAGCGGCATCGCGCTCCAATGGTTCAAGCCTTGACCTGATCGACGCGATCGTGGACTGGCGTCGGCGCAGATCCACAAGCGCGTCTGGCTGCAGAACCAGCCGCTCGGCAGTCGCCTCGTCCCGCCGCGCCGTCGTCAACCGCTCGCTCTCCGATGCACGCTCTGTCGAGAGCGCCTGCAGACGCCCTGCCTCCGACGTGAGGTTTGCTATTGTGGCCGCAATGTGCGCGGTCAGGGGGCCACTATCGACCTCCGCGTAGTCACGGTTGCAAACCGGGCACATGTCCCCTTCGACATGCGGCGCGATGCCCGCAAGGGCCGCGGCCAAGGTCCGAGCATCCTTGGCGCCCACTTCGAGCGCCTTGTTGATCTCACCAATACGTGTCGTCGTCCTCTGGATTATTGTTCTCGCTGCCGTCAGCTGCTGACTCGCCGCGCCGTGCTGGTCCAGTAACCGCTGGCAGCGATCGACTTCGTCGACGCACCATTTCAGAGCATCCTTGACCTGATCCTCGACGTTGGCGCCATCGAGTGGCGAAAGCTCGGAATGGAATTCTCTGAGGACCTCCAGCGCCTGGGTGATCTGCGCTCCAGGGCCGTTCAGCCACGTCTCGTACTCGGACCCGATGGTGGCAGCACCCCGCTCCAGCGCCAAGATTTCGGCGTCGGGACTTCCTGCCGAAGTCTGCTCGATACGGCTCAACAACGAGCTCACTTCCGAGCTCTGCTGGGCGACGCTGGCGAGTTCGGCCTGATCCTTGTCCCCCTCTCCAACCCAAGCCCGCAGTGCGGCGGCATCGAAACCGGCACTCACCTTTGCGGTGGGGTCCAGAACGGCAAGCAGTTCGTTGAGGCGGGAGATGCGCTGCGTTGTCGCCTCCCGGGCGGTCTCGATGCCTAACCGTTCTCGCTCGAGCTGCTTGTCGAGCAGATCGCGAGCGTCTTCAAGCTGCTTATAGACCGGAGCAAGCTTCCGTATACGGGTAACGTGGAACGCATGATCAAGGCCGTCCACTAAGGCGTCGAGCGCGTCGAGGCGCAGCAGCTCCTTCACGAACTCCGTCAGCCGCGAGTTCGTGGTCTTCTTCTGGTCGTAGATGTCCAGAAGCCGACCCAACACTGCCTGCGGCAGGTAGCAGCGCTCCGCAAAGAAATCGGCATCGGCGGCATTGAGCACCGGCGTCGCGTCGAACGAACCCGGAGCGAACGTGACCTGGCCAGCGCCGGTCGAACGACCCTGCATCCCTTCAACGGCAAGCTGGATCGAACCACCAGGCGTGTCGATATGGGTTAGGAAGTCGTGGTACTTCGACTGGTCCTCAAGATGGGAAATGGAACCTGTAAGCCCAAGCTCTATGGCCGACATTAAGCTGGTTTTGCCCATACCGTTGGTGCCGTGAACCAGCACCACCTGCGCATCGAGTGGAATGACCACGGATCCTCGCATGGAACGGAAATTCTGGATCGAGAGCGACTTCAACCGTGGGGTCATGACTGCGCCGCTCCGTCCTCGAGCACCTTGTCGGCAAGCGTCGAGATCTCTAGGGCAAGCGCCGCCTCCACCGTCTCCTTGCCCCCTTCGGCCAGCTGCACGAATCGGGCGACAGCCGGCTTGTCATCGGTGTTTTTAAGCTGCTTTTCGAGGTTGGCCTTCCAGTCGGCTAGGTGCTCGACCGGCGGCGGGCTCTTCAGCGGCAGCAGCACGGCCAGCCAGTTCCGCACCACTTCTTCCGCCATTGGCCCTGTCGGTGCGCCGACCGGCAGCACGCGGCAGACGCGACTGATCGAGTTCACTAGGTCGTTGTCGGCCTGACCCGATGTCAGAACGGCGGTTACAGATCGCTTCGAGCTCAGCACATCGAGCGCACGGGTAAAGGCGAGGACCGACCGCGTGACATGTGTGTCTTCGGACGCGCCGGTGAGTTCGATCACGATGACAAGGTCGTTGGCCTTCTCGCGGGCCACCAGCACATGCGTGAAATCGAAAGCCTGCGAACCGATCCTGATCGACTTGCCGAGCGATCGATAGCCACCCTCCTTTGTCAGGATCTCAAAGACCGTTTCCGCTGTCGTCATAGACCGACCTCAGAGTTGAATCTGCTCTGGACCTCGTCAAACGATGCCGAACCCTCGAGCAGGTCGCTCACGCTAACATAGCGCGGCGGTGCCTTACCTGTCCGCCAAGACTTTGATGGGCTTCTCTGCTGCCGGGGCGTGACCTTGCGCGAGCAGATGACGACGACGTCGTCGTCTGCCTCGCCGAATGCCCCGGACGCGACGAGCTGGTTGATGTTGTCGTCATTCGCGGCGAGAAACACGCGGGCCTGGGCCTTCGGAGCGACAAGTCGCAGGGCCCCGCTCGTTGAAAGCTCCGGATCGTCGATCGCAACCGACCATTGGTTGGCGACAAGCCCCTTGCCGATCAGGCCCAGTGCGGCGGCGGCTTCCGGTCTGCCGGAGAACCCAACCGCCGGGTCCTGCTGCATCAGATGTGCCGGCTGCGTACTCAGCGGCATGTAGGGGCGGCGGCCAGCGCTGCCCGGACCCCCGAGAAATTGTTCGGAGACCCGGCCCATCAACGCGGCAATTGTTCGGGTACACTCGTACCGGTTGGCGTTCCCAGCCTGCGCCGCGGCACCCTCAAGCGCTTTCAGGCCATCGACGAGGCTCTGCTTGCCCGCAGCACCAAGGGCTGGCGACGTTAGCAGACTTGCGAGAGCGGCAAGCTTGCCGAACATTGTTCTGAGCAGCAGCGCCAGCAGCAATGGTTTTCCGAAGGCAGGCAAGGTAGCATCCGTCCGAATTTGGTCGCGGTTGGCCTCATAGTCCCCCTGGTACGCACCCTCGAGGATAGATTTTTGTCCCTCAGAAAGCTCCTGGGCGGCAAACACGATCGGCGCCGGGACGGAATTCCAGACCCAACCATTCGCGCCGAACAACTGCTGGATGTTGGTGTCCTGTCCGGAGAGGCCGACCATCAGCGTTCTTGCACGCGCAATAAGTGCCCGGAGCTGTCCCCGCATCTGTTGGAAGCGCTGGTTCTGCGCCCAATGCGTAATGGCTGCTTCTCTCGCCACGAGCAGTGGCCGGTACTCGGCTTCGTTCGCAATTGCCCGGTTCGCGCAGCCATGGAACTTGTACAATGTCCCGATCCCCAACGGTCCCTGCAGGTCGCCCCCGGTGACGGCGACGCGGAACGTCTCGTTCGGCCGACCGAGTTCAACCATTGCCGCTTCCAGCAGGCCATCCCAGTTGGCCGTGGCAAGATCCGTTACCACGCCTTCCAAAACCAGCATGCCGATTGCCAGGTGCTCGGCGTCGGCCTTCTGCGCGGCAAATGTCGTCGCGAACTCGAGGACGTCCCATAGCAGGTAGTCGAAGGGCCGGTCCTGAACCTCGGTGCCCAGCACCTTGGAGTACTTCTTCCAGAGCCGGTCAATGAGTGCATCGTGGATCGGCCATGACCCGACCGGTTGCGCGAGGTCAACTTGTGCTCTCTCGTCGGCAGACAGGTCGGCAAGACCAAGGATAGCGTCGAAGGCGCTATGGTGATCACAATCGGCGCCGGTGATGCGCAAGCGTAGGTTCTCGAGCAGCTTGGACAGTACGCCGTCCAGCCCGACCACGCGTTCCCGCGAAATGCCAGATCCCAACCAGAGAGCGTACTGCCCAGCCTGAAATCCCTCGGAAAAGCTCTTCTGCGGACCGTCGAGCAAGTCGATCGTTTCCGCGATTGTGATAGTTGACGCTGTCGGCAAGGTGCCCCCCTCCACACCACACCTATCGCGACGGGGCGACAGTTACCATTAATATTTGAAGAATACTCGGTTCCCAAAATCCATCAACGTTTATCGGTCCGCCGAAGCAACGATTAGTGCGCTTGTTACGACTTCTAGTGGAAATAGACGACTGGATAACGGTTTCTGTCAGACCAAGGTACGTCGCGCACTGGATGTTGCATAAGTGTATTCTTACAGCGACATCGCGGGTTCCGGTTCCGGTTTCGGGCACTAGCGCCGCTACGTCCGCTTCTCGTTTGAAATGTCCCGATTGCCGCCATTCCGCTAACGGCCCCATTGCTGGCGTCTCTTCGTTATTCCCTTGGCCAATCAAGGTCTAGGTGTCGACATCGAAGACGCATTGCTTTTGGCAGAGCAAACTGAGATCTGAAATTGTAGAGGCCATCCGGCCTGCGGATGGCCTCTACTCATCTCGGGAGTATCTGGCATGATCGATCTTCGGGGTAGGTTGCGGACCGTCCGATCTGAGCTCCCAGCCTTGGCAAAGCGGACCGTAAGAAACCCTGCATGCCTCGTGAGCGGAGGCCTGGATCATTACGCAGGATCCAGTACCGGCGCTGGAGCGCTAGGTTGCCGTTCCGGCAACCTGCACCACGACAGGGCGATCAAAGTCATTTCAGCGATGGACGAGGCCAACAGGCGGCGGGAGCGCGGAACCGCGGTGCGGGCCGCGACTATGGGTCACGATGCTGTAGGACGAGCTTCCGTCTTGCTGTTAAGTTGCGGCAAGAATCATGCGACTCGCGGAATCTAGATGCAGTTCAAGTCGAGAAATATGCGTGCATTGGCCGAGTGCGTGATCGGTGACAGCGCCCACTTCCCGTATCGATCGAGCAAATACATCACAGAGTTCTTTGAGGACTGTGACCTGCCTTTCGTCCATGACGGATCGACCCGTTGGGCATGGGCGACGAACCGCCTGACAGAGCTATTGGCAGAGCCTTCACCTCAGCCATACACGCTACCGCCGCGGTTCGTGCATGTCATTCGAGTTTTGATGGACAAGTCCGAGGCAGTTGACGATGATCTAGACCGCGCGAAAGCCTTGGAAACCTTGAACGTGCCCTTCAAGAAGGAAGGCTACCAAGCCTACTTCGACGATACTGGAACGCTCCAGATCCGGCACATCGCGACGAAGAAAGTCTCCGAGGCCTCGAACCCACATCGGCCGTTGGCGCCCGAAGAGGTAAAACGCCGCGAGCAGCTGGCAGCATACCTCGACGTCTGCAGTGAGGACCAGCTTATCGAGGAGGTCCTCCTGCCGATGTTCCGGCAGCTCGGATTCCACCGCATCACGGCCGCCGGACATGCCGACAAGCAATTGGAATACGGCAAGGACATCTGGATGCGGTACACACCCTACCGACCATGCATGTGATCTACTTCGGCATCCAGGCTAAGAAGGGTAAGATCGACTCTTCCGGGGTCACTAAGACCGGCAACTCCAACGTGGCCGAGATTCACAACCAGGTCTCGATGATGCTAGGCTACGAGATTTTTGACCCCGAACTCAACCGCCGCGTCCTAGTCGACCATGCGTTCATCATTGCCGGAGGAGAAATCACAAAGCAGGCCAGGAACTGGCTTGGGGGCAAGCTCGATCAGAGTAAGCGTGCACAAATACTATTCATGGATCGAGAAGACATTCTGAACCTGTTCGTGGTGATCAACATTCCATTGCCGCCGGGTGCCGTGCCGGAGGTCAGTTGGCTGTCGGACGACGTCCCCTTCTAGACGGCGCAGCTACCGACCGGACCGGGCCTTCTCTCGAAGCAGGTAGACGCTTACAGCCGCAGCCACCGTGACCACCAGCTCGCCTTCCTCGAATTGCGGGTCGCGTCCCTCGAGCAAATGGCGCCCTCGTTCGGAGGTGAAGCCCCATAGTTTTCTAATCGCGTCGTCCATGGGCTTGGGTAAGTTCAACCGGCCAATGATCGGCCCAAGCGTGTCGGTGGTGGCGTCGTATTGCCGGGCAACACACTCCAGGGCGGCCATCCCGTGCTGGATCGCCCCGGAAACGTCAGGCTGGGGGCGCCTGGATATATCCTTTAAAGCTTCGTGAATTTCGTTCGCGGCCGTTGGCGCACCAGACGCAGTCATGGTGGAGACGGCATCCTTGGTGGCGATTTCGAAGACTTCGGAACCCCTGGCGACGATGCGGCCGCCCTCCATCTTCCAGCCAATGCCGTGCTCGCGGAATACCCCGTTCAAACGGCGAGCGAACTCCTCATCTTTGCCGCTGTAGTTGTAGTTTCCGAGCATCTTCGCGTAGATCCGCTCCGCGAGGTCGTAAATCTTATACCAAGGGGCGTCATTGATAAGGTATTGGACTTCATTCTCAACGTTGCCCTGCGACCAGTTGTTCGGATCCGGTCGGCGCAACAGCACTCCACAGACAATGTCGCGCATACTGTCAGGACCGATGCCGGAATCGTAGCCGAGCATGAGGACGGCATCCCGCACGACATCGGGCGCGTCTTCGCGAACGGTGATCTCCGCGTCTGGAGCCTGGAAGCCAAAGCGGTCAGAAAATAGAGAATCTCCAAACGACGACATGATCTTTTCCTAACGCCAAAATTCGCGACCATCAGGCCAGCGTCCAGCTAAACCCTCTTCAATCAAGATATCGCCAACGTCGCGGCTGGCAATCCGGATCGTATCACACGCCTATATCTGTCCTCACCATATGTCTCCACTATGAAGGGATTGCCGCACAAGAGATATTGGAGCGCGCGCCCTGCGGTAGCTATCCTCTTCCAGACGTCAACCGCTGACTGTCTGCTCACGGTTCCAGCTCTGCCGTTCGGACTAACGAATGGCAAATTCCGGCGACGCCGGAAGCTTCTCGAACTGCGGCAATGGGGTCGGGTCCGGCCACTTCGGGGTGGATTGTGGATATATTGCTTCTAGGAAGCCGACCCCACGCAAGCAGACGTTCGCTAGGTTTCCGCTGCCGACTGCTATGCGTCCGTTAGCCGTTGAGCCATTTCCGAAACGGCACTATCATGAGATTTTGCAGATCAAGTGAGATCGATCATACAACTCGCATTATTGAACGGCGAACCTGTCGAGGCGTTTCCTCGCGGCAAGGCAAGCTGCCCCATGTGCGGAGCCGTGATGCTCGCTAAGTGCGGGCCGCGTGTTATGCATCATTGGGCTCATGAAGGGCAACGCGACTGCGACCCGTGGTGGGAGAACGAAACCGAGTGGCACCGAGAATGGAAGAACCATTTTCCCGTATCGTGCCGCGAGGTTTCACACACGGCTCCCGATGGCGAGATACACCGCGCCGACATCAAGACGCCCACTGGTATCTACATCGAAGTCCAACATTCCAGCATGACGGACGCCGAGCGCATTTCGCGCGAGACGTTCTATCAAAATCTAGTATGGGTCATCGACGGGCGGAGTTTCCGGGACAACTTCGACCTCTACCATATGCTCCCCGATCCGAAGTCGAAGATGGCGGCTGATCTGGTGTGGTACCCGGCTCAGCGCGGCATGAATGGAGCGAGCGATGGCGTCTTTTGGAGGTGGTCTGAAAATCCCGATGCCATACAAGGAACCGGATCAATGGTTCTCGTTCATCCCCTCCGCGATATTCACCGCGAGGTGATGGCAAATTATCATGGCCATCAGCAATATGATTGGGTTCGGCCTCGTAAGACTTGGCTTAGCGCAGGTTGTCCGGTCTATGTCGATTTCGGTGACGATTGGCTGTTTCGGTTGGAGCAATATGGCGAGTCGAACCTGCGCTGCGTGTTTCGCGTCGCGAAGCGCAAATTTCTCCACGACGTGATGGTCGAGACACGCAGCATCGACATTGCAACTCGCTTCCACCCAATCGGAACGACCGCTTTCGGGTCACGAACCGATTGCCACGAATGACCAAATGGGGGTCGGAAACGGACATCGCTGTTCTTCAAGATACCGCTGTAACGTAGAATCGGCGACGGGCTATCTCACCCAATGGAGTGCCGCAATTGACGGCATATTGAATCATAGAGTGTAACCGGCGGAGTATGTCGGACTGGTCAGCAGACAGGTCATCTTCTCACCATGCAAGGCCTCATGCCCATGCCTTAACTGATTTCTCGCGATCACCGTGCTCGAATAGCATATGGCTGAGTGCGTGATCCCTCATCTATGAGCGTTTTGGTGAGCAGATAGTCAAA
>NZ_JBHSLL010000030.1:0-36477 GCF_042656785.1 Aquamicrobium segne | reverse complement strand
TTTGCGCCGCTCCATGCCAAACGCGACTATCACAATCATCGACGCCAAGAAGGAACATCATTTCCAGCCAGGCTTCACCTTGGTCGGCGCCGGGATCTGGTCTCCGGCCCAGGTGACGGAGCGAAATGTCGACTACATGCCGCGCGGCGTCGAATGGGTGGAGGCCGCAGTTGCCGAATTCGATCCCGAAGCCAACGCCGTGGTGACCACGACCGGGCAGCGGATCGACTATGATTTCCTGATGGTCGCAACCGGGCTCAAGCTCAATTACGAAGGCATCGAGGGCATGGATGTTTCCCTGATCGGCCGCGATGGCATCGCCTCGATCTACGCCGGCCCCGAACAGGCCAGAGCTTCGGCAGCCGTCATCGATGGTTTCATCGACGCTGGCGGCGTCGGCCTGTTCGGCCGTCCTGCCGGCGAGATGAAATGTGCCGGCGCTCCCCTCAAAATCACCTTCATCACCGACGACAAGGCGCGCAGCCGCGGTCGCCGTGGTTCGGTCGAACTGATCTACAACGCGCACAACCCTGCGGTTTTTTCCGTTGCGCCGGTCAATGACAGGGTCGCCGAAATGTTCGCCGGCCGCGACATCGCCCTCAATTACAGCCATGTGCTGAAGGCGATCGATCCTGGCGCGAAGCAAGCGACCTACGCGACCGAAAACGGCGACGTCACGCTCGACTACGACTTCATCCATGTCGTCCCGCCCATGCGCGCGCCGGACGCCGTTCTGGCAAGTCCCCTGCCTTGGCAGGACGGCGCGCTTGCCGCCGATGGCTGGATCGAGGCCGACAAGGCGACATTGCGCCATCCGCGCTATCCGAACGTCTTTGCCGTCGGTGACATCGCAGGCGTTCCGCGCGGCAAGACGGCGGCCAGCGTCAAGTGGCAGGTGCCCGTCGTCGTCGACAATCTCGTCGCCGAAACGGCCGGCCGGACGCCGCAGGCGGTCTACAATGGCTACACTTCCTGCCCGATGGTCACCGGCATCGGCAAGGCGATGCTGATCGAATTCGACTATGACGGCAATCTGATCCCCTCTTTCCCGTTCATCGATCCGCTGAAGGAATTGTGGGTGTCCTGGCTGATCGAGGAAAAAGGCCTGCTCGGGGCCTATCGCGCCATGCTGCGCGGGCGTGCATAGGGAGAAGACACCATGAGTGATTTCGATCTCACGACGATCTATTTCATCCTCTCCGAGAGCATGGGCGGCTGGCTCTGGGGGTTCGTCGTCCTCGCCGTCCTGCTTCTCGCCGCGATCGTGGCCGGCATCATGACGCTTCAGAAGAACGGCACGCCGGCCCGGCGCCCACTGGTTGCCGCGCTTGGGGCGGGCCTGGTGACCACGATTATCTTCACCTTCCTCGTTCCAATCTGGACCTTGGCCGGAGCCGGCGCGCTCGCCGCACCCATCGACGTCCTGTTTGCGGCTCTCTTTGCCCTTGTGCCGGGCGGGGTGGTCGGATCGGCCGTGTTCATCATCATGGCTTTCGCTTCCAATCGGTGGGTGGCGGCAATCGCCTGATTAAGGCCGAGTAAGCATTTCCGATGGCCCGCCTGGCGGGTCATCGTCGGTCAAACAACAAATCATTCATGTTCAGCAAAGGTATTCTGATGGTCTTCCCACAGGTGACGGCGTTCTATGCCGCTCTGCTTGGTCTGGTTTTCACAGGCCTGTCGTTCTGGGTGGTCAAGGCTCGTGCGCACCACAAAGTCGCAATGGGAGATGACGGGCAATTCTCGCTGATCCTGCGCATCCGGAGCCATGCCAACTTCGCGGAATACGTGCCGTTGGGGCTGATCCTGATCGCATTCAACGAAATGGCCGGCCTGGATCCCTGGGGAATTCACGCACTTGGCGCAGTCCTTGTGCTTGCGCGCATCGCTCACCCTATCGGCATGGCCGCGTCTGAGGGGTCGCCGCTGCAAAAGCCATTTCGCGGCTTCGGCGTCCTTGGCACCTGGGGCGTGATCCTGATCTCTTCCCTGATTGTGCTCGCCGGACTGTTCTGAATGACCAAAAAGATGCGCTACTCAAATATTCAGATTGCGCTCCACTGGACCGTGGCGGTCCTGGTCGTCGGCCAATATCTGTTCAACGAGCCGATTGCTCAGGCCTGGAACGCCGCCGCAGATGGCTTGCCGGTTTCGTTCAACCCGCTGATTCTGGCGCATGTCGCCGGCGGCGTGCTGATCCTGGCTCTAGTCGTCTGGCGACTCGTCCTGAAATCGCAAAGGGCCGCGCCTCCGCCGCCGGACAACGAACCCGCCCTGCTACGGATGGTGGCGCATTGGAGCCTCTATGGCCTGCTCGCCGCCATGTCGATGTCCGGGATGGCGGCCTGGTTCGGTGGTGTCGAGGCGGCCGCGACCGCTCACGGTGTGCTGAAGGTCCCGCTGATCGCCTTGATAGCCCTTCATCTGCTTGCGGTCATTTTCCATCATCTGATCCTGAGAAACCCGATACTGAAACGGATGGTCTGACATCAAGGCACCGCGCGCGAGTGAGGAAGTTCCGGCCTTAAGCCTGCCTTAAGGATCGAGAGCGAGCAATCGGCCGACCATGAACTCCACGTACCAGGCTGAACCAAAAAGCATGAAGAAGCTCCTGCTCACCGCGGCCCTTGCCTCCGCGCTTTCCGCGTGTAGCGATAGCGATGAGCCCGGGGGCAGTCCTGCGAGCAACACCGACGCGCCAGTGCTCGATACCCTGAAAGCCCAGGGGCTCACCATCCACGGCCCGCTCGATGTGCCCGGCGGTCTCGATGCATTCGCTGCCAGCGTGGGTACGCAGGCGCTCGCCGTCTACGTCATGCCTGACTCCGGCTATGCTCTGATCGGGACGTTGATCGACGAAGCGGGCAATCCGGTTGCTGACGAAGAGCTGCGTCGCATCGTCAGCGAGCCGATTGAACAGGGTGCGTGGGACTCGCTGGAGGCCGCCGGCTGGGTCGGTGATGGCAGGCCCGATGCCGAGCGTATCGTCTATGTCTTCACTGACGCCAATTGTCCGTTCTGCAATCAACTATGGACCTCGGCGCGACCCTGGGTCGAGGCCGGCAGGGTGCAGTTGCGCCATGTCATGGTGGGCGTGATCCGGGCGGATTCAGCCTCGAAGGCAGCAGCGATCCTCGAAGCAGAGGACCCGGAAGCTGCCCTGGCCTTCAACGAAGTCCATCATTCCGAAGGCGGGATCGCCCCGCTCGAAACCATTTCCGACGAAAGTAATGTCCAGCTTAACGCCAATGTCGAACTGATGCGTCAGCTCGGCTTCAGCGGCACTCCGGGGCTGATTGCCAAAAGCGACGATGGATCGCTGAGATTCCAGAGCGGTGTTCCGCGCGGGGCGGCGCTCGAGGAGCTGTTCGGACCGCTTTAGCAAGCCGAAAGTCACAAGAGGCAGGAACGATGCAGCCAGAAACAGCGCAAACAAGGGAAGAAAAGCGAGCGCGATTAACGCGGCGAGCGCTTCTGGCGGGCGGCCTTGCCGCGCCGGCTGTGCTGCTGGCGACACCGGTGCCCGCCGCTTCAGGCGAATTGGTGCGAGATGTCTCTTCCTATCACCAAGCGCTCGCCGCGCTTGTCGGGCAACACCGCTTTGCGCTGGTGGACATCAGGGCGGACTGGTGCGCGGTCTGCCATCGTATCGAGCGCGAAATCCTTTCCCACCCGACGGTGAGGCGAAATCTTGAACATGTGCCGCTGCTGAAGGTGGACGTCACGGCCATGGACGAGGCCAATCGCCAGCTTCTTGCTCATCTTCGCGCCAGCGGCCCGCCCACGTTCTTCGTCGTGGACGCCGCAACGGGCGCGGAATACGATCAGACCCGATCGCTGGGATCGTTTTCAAGACGCAATCTGATCCGGCGCCTGGCGCCGTTTTCGGGGATCTGAAGGAACTACGGATGACGGTAAACCGCTGGGACGAACGCTATCGCGGCGAGGACTATCTATTTGGGCGCGAGCCGAGCGCCTTCCTGAAGCGTGAAGCCGATCGCTTCGCAAAGGGTAGCAGCGTCCTTGCGGTCGCCGATGGCGAAGGACGAAACGGCGTGTTTCTCGCCGGTCTCGGTCTCAAGGTACATGCCATCGACGCCTCATCTGTCGCGCTGGAAAAAAGCGCGCGCCTGGCCCGTGAATCAGGCGTTGAGATCAAGCTTGAACAAGCCGATCTTGCCGATTGGTGCTGGCCACGCGAGACCTATGACTACGTTGTCGCGATCTTCATCCAGTTCGCGGACCCGGCAATGCGGGCGCAGCTCTTTGAGGCGATGAAGCGCGCCCTGAGACCAGGCGGGCTCTTGCTGTTGCACGGCTATCGTCCCGAGCAGGTGGAGCTTGGCACAGGTGGGCCGCCGCAGCGCGAGAATATGTATACGCGCGACCTGCTGATCTCAGCATTCGGCGACTTCGAAATCCTGCACCTGCAGGAGCATGATGCGACGATCCACGAAGGCAGCGGTCATAGCGGGCCTTCGGCCCTTATCGACCTCGTCGCACGCCGGCCCGCCGTCAGCCCTTAAGGTTGGCTTAAGGTGGCGCCCATGTCCTGCGCACACAGCAAGTGATGCAAGGACACTGTTTTGAGTACGCAGATTCGTTATCCCAATACGCTGGGGCGGCGCGGGTTTCTTATTGGTGCAGTTGCGCTGGTCCTGGGAGGCTGCTCGGCGACAACCCGGCGTTCTCAGACGACAACGCCGGCAACTCCGCCTCCCCCCTCACGTCCAATACCGCCCATGTATTATGCAATGCCGTACGAGCGGTTTCCGATTCCGGCTGTCGATGTCTCCAGGATCGATCCCAAATGGTGGCGCACAGAAATCGACTATCCGACCGACGAACGGGTCGGCACCGTCATCGTCGATACGCCGAACCGCTATCTCTATCACGTGCGGCCCGGCGGGCGCGCGGTGCGCTATGGCGTCGGCGTTGGCAGGGACGGGTTCTCCTGGGCGGGACGAGGCCGCCACATCGCCTACAAGCGCGAATGGCCCCGCTGGAACCCACCCGACGAAATGGTCGCGCGCCAGCCAGAGTTGGAACCGGTCAGCATCGCCAATGGCGGCATGGATCCGGGCCTGAACAATCCGCTCGGCTCACGCGCGCTCTATATCCACGAGGGCAACCAGGACACGATCTATCGCATCCACGGCAGTCCCGAGGAGTGGACGGTCGGCCAAGCCGTATCGTCGGGCTGCATAAGAATGGTCAATCAGGACGTCATCCACCTCGCCGACAATGTGCGTGACGGCAGTCCGCTGGTGGTGATCGCCGATCATGCGATGAGGCATCTGCTGACGACGTGAGCTGTGCCTGGCGTATCAAGCATGAACGCCAATGACGGCGCTCAGACCGCCAGTCTCCCGGTTGAAGAGCTGCAACTGCCAGCCGCTCCGCCCCAACGCCAGCTCGACAATGGCGAGACCCAGGCCGCTGCCGACGGCGGCCTTATGGCGGCCGCGGAAGAAGCGCTCGGTGATTCTGGGCAGCTCTTCCTGCGGGATGCCCGGGCCGTCATCCTCGATGACAATACCGCCTGTCTCTGCTGCGCGGCAGCGCACCACGCCGCTCTGCGGTGAGTGATTGACCGCATTTTCGAGAAGATTGCGGGCCGCCAGCGTGAACAGTTCCGGCTCGATCTCGACGGTGAGCATGTCGAGTGCCGGAGAGATCTCCACCGTCACTTCGCGCACGGGATCGGCCAGTTCCTCGGCCAGCGCGCGCAGCACCGGGCCAGCTCGAACCGAGCCCTTCCTCTCCACTTGATCGAACGCTTCCAGCGAGGACATATCGAGAAGTTGCCGGACCAGCCTGGAGGTTCGGTCAACGCCGATCACGATCTGGCTCAGTGCCTGTTTTCGTATGGCGGCATCGTCGCTGGCCAGCGCTACCTGCGCCTGCGTCTTCAGCCCCGCCAGTGGAGTTCGCAGTTCATGGGCCGCGAAGGCGGTGAAGTTCCGCTCGCGCTCGCGCAGCCCCGCGACGCGGGCGAACAGCCCGTTCAGCGAATGCAGCACCGGCGCGATTTCAGTCGCCGTCGCCGCACCGTCGATCGGGCTGAGGTCCGAGGCATGGCGTGTCTCGAGGTCGCCGGCGATCTTGCGCAACGGCTCGAGCCCGCGCCGCACGCTGAGCCAGATCAACCCGCCGAGGATGGGCAGGATCAGCAGCGCCGGCAGCAGCAGGCCGCGAATGACATCGTTCACCAGCCGGTCGCGGATCCACATGCTGTCGCCGACGAGGACCCGCACGCCGAGTTCTTCATTGGTGACGGCGTAGACGCGCCATGTCTCGCCGCCGATCACGGTTTCGGAAAACCCGTCAGCGTGTTCGGAAAGCCGCTCGTCAGGCGCGCCATCGGAGCGCCCAATCAGCGCACCCTGCAATGACCAGATCTGGCAGGAAAGCTGGCGTTCATAGGTGCTGTAGGCACGCAAAGGCAGGCCTGTGGTGGAGCTCGGTGTCGAATCGACAACGATCTCCTGGCTGACGATAAGCGAGGAGACCATGCGGCCGGCCTCCATCAGCCTGGCGTCAAGCACCCGTTCCACCTCGGCGCGCGTCGACAGATAAATCCACACCACTGCCGAAAGCCAGACGAGGCTGGTGGTTACGGCGAGGATGATGAAAAGTCGTTTGGAGATCGAAGGCATCACATCTCGCCTCCCAGCCGGTAGCCAATGCCGCGCACAGTCTGGATCGCGTCCGATCCCAGCTTGGCACGAAGATGATGGATGTGGACCTCGATGGCATTGCTCTCGACCTCCTCCTGCCACCCATAGAGCTTTTCCTCGATGCGGCTGCGCGAGAGGATCTGGCCGGGATGGGCCATCAGCGTGTGCAGCACGGCATATTCCCGGCGTGACAGGTGCACAGGCTTACCGTCCTGCTCGACCTTCTGCTTGGCCGGATCGAGGCTGAGACCGCTCCATTCCAGCCGCGCACCCGGCCTGCTCGCTGCGCGCCGCAAAAGCGCTCGCAGGCGCGCGGCAACCTCGTCGAGATCGAACGGCTTGCCAAGATAGTCGTCCGCGCCGGCATCAAGCCCGACGATGCGATCGGCCACCCGGTCGCGCGCGGTCAGAAGCAGCACCGGCGTGGTATCGCGGCGCTCGCGCATCGACTTCAGCACGTCAAGGCCGGAGCCATCGGGCAGCATCAGGTCGAGCACCAGCGCGTCGAATTCGTGGTTCTTCAGTACCGCATCGGCTTCCTCACAGGTTTCGACGGCGTCGGTGTTGAAGCCACCGATCCCAAGCCCCACCCGCAAGCCGTCACGAAGAACGGCATCGTCCTCGACAATAAGCACGCGCATCAGATCACCTCGACAGAAAGCCTGCCATCCTGCGACAGGCTTAAGGCAAGCTTAAGAATTTCCAGACATCGCCTGGCAAAGCGATCATGCAGTGAGGCGGCACCGGATCCTACTGCGGCAGCTGTCGGACATCTTCGTGCAACACGGGTGCGTGCTTGAACCAGATCAACGCGCCCTGCGGTCCCGCCGTTGCCGGTGATGGGATCGTCATATCGCGGCACCTTAAGCCCGCCTTAAGGTTCACCGTCGACCTCGGCCGAAATGGAACAGCCGGAGCCGGATGATGCAGAATCACCGCATACACAGAACTGCCACACCTTTTGCCACTGCCGCATGGGATCGGCGCTCGATTCTGATGGGTCTGACGGCCTTGATTGGCGCGGGCATTGCGACACGGGTCGGCGCTGATGATCTTTCCGCGGAAATGATCCTCAACGATGCGGATGCGCCGATAGGTGGAAACCCGAATGGCGATCTGAACATCGTCTCCTTCTTTGACTACAATTGCCCTTTCTGTAAGCGCACGGTCGATCCGCTCAGCGCTGTGCTCGCATCCGACGGCAACATCCGCCACATCTACAAGGATTGGCCAATCCTTGCCCAATCCTCTGTATATGGCGCAAAGCTGGCTCTCGCCGCCAAATATCAGAACCGCTACGAGGACGCCTATCGCGCCCTGATGGGCATCGAGGGTTCCCGAATCCCGGAAGACAGGATGCGGCAGGCCCTGCAAGCCGCAGGATTCGATATGGCCCAGCTCGAGGCAGACGCGAACGAGTATGATGCGGACATCACCACCCTGCTCCAACGCAACAACGCGCAAGCAGAGGGGCTGGGCTTGCGCGGCACACCCGTATTTCTGGTAGGGCAGTTCCTCGTCGCTTCGGCGCTCGACGAAGCCGGGTTCCGACAGGTTGTGAAGGACGCACGCGACGCTGCCTGACGGCTTCGTCGATCACTGGGATACGCCGAGAAAGACTATGCCCCGTCAGATCTTCCTTCGCCTAATCACGTCCCTGTTCGTCGCGCTCTGGTCGCTTTCCGCCGCGGCCCAGCAGCAGGATCTGCTGCAAGCGGAAGAAGCTTTCCGCCTCACAGTCGAGCGTGAAACTAACGACACGATCGAGATGCGCTGGCAGATAGAGGACGGCTACTACCTTTACCGCGACCATCTGGAAGCAAAGAACCCAGCAACAGGGGAAAAAGTCGCCCTTCACACCGATCCGGGTATCGTTGAAGCTGAAGACGCCAATTTCGGGCCGTCCGAAGTCTATTATCGTGAGGCCGTCGCCCGGCTCGGGGCCGATGCGCCCGGCGAAGTCGCCATCACCTACCAGGGCTGCAAGAAGGATTCCATCTGCTACCCACCGATGACAGTGGCGCTGGATACTGGCAGTTTGCAGCTTTCCGAGCCTGTCGTTGGATTCGGCATCGCCGCGCCTTTATCGCCGTCTGCCGGAAATACAGAAATCGGCGGCTTCACGCTCGCCGACGAGACGCAGAATGGCGGCATGATCGGCTCGCTGCTGGCCATCGGCGGCGCGGGCTGGGTGATTGCTA
Organism: Aquamicrobium segne; assembly: GCF_042656785.1. NCBI lineage: Bacteria > Pseudomonadati > Pseudomonadota > Alphaproteobacteria > Hyphomicrobiales > Phyllobacteriaceae > Aquamicrobium > Aquamicrobium segne. Next base: position 27,596 of record NZ_JBHSLL010000030.1, on the reverse strand, counting down.
GCTTCTTGGTGTTCGGCCTGCTTCTCGCCTTCACGCCATGCGTGTTGCCGATGTACCCAATCCTCAGCGCAACCCTGGCGCGCGAGGGCGAGGCGCTGACAGCGCGGCGCGGCTTCGTATTGTCCACTTCCTATGTGTTGGCGATGGCGGCGGCTTTCGGCCTTCTCGGCATCGTCGCGGCCTGGTCGGGCCAGAACCTGCAAATGGTGCTGCAATCGCCCTATGCGATCGGCGCGGTCTCCGTCCTCTTCGTCGTGTTGGCGGCGTCGATGTTCGGATTGTTCGAATTGCAGCTGCCGAGCGCATGGGTCAACCGAATGGCTGGCGTAACCGCCGGATCGCGCGGATCGGTCAGCGGGGCCGCCGGCATGGGCTTTCTATCCGCGCTGATCGTCGGACCCTGCGTCACGGCGCCGCTTGCCGCCGCCCTTCTCTACATCGCCCAGACCAGTGACGCATATCTCGGCGCAGCCGCCCTGTTTGCGCTGGGGCTCGGCCAGGGGATCCCGCTGATCGCCTTCGGCACGATCGGCAGCCGCGCCTTGCCGCGCGCCGGCGCATGGATGGTGCAGATCAAGTATGTCTTCGGTTTCGTCTTCCTTGGCGCCGCCATCTGGATGACGGGTCGCATCGTGCCGCCCCAGGCCACCCTCGCCCTTTGGGCGCTCCTGTTGCTAACGGCGGCCGTCTTCATCGGCGTCGCCGACCGCTTGACAGCGGAGGCGGCCGCCGGACCGCGGTTTCGCAAAGCAGCCGGGTTGGCGCTCTCTCTCGCCGGCGTGATTTTCGCCATCGGCGCGGCGTCCGGCGGAGGCGATCCGCTGCGCCCGCTTGGCCATTTCGGCGCCGGCAGTGGCGGTTCGCAACAGCACGTCGCTGAAACATCGACTACATTCATCGAAGCCGGATCGATGCCGGACCTCATGCAGGTGATCTCTTCAGCAGACGGGCGGCCGACCTTCGTCTATTTCACCGCGGATTGGTGCGTGATCTGCAAAACCATCGAACGCGATGTTCTTCAAAATGCCGAGATCATTGCTGGTCTCGACGGCTTCCAGCGCGTCCGGGTCGATTTGACCGCGCTCGATCAGACCAATCAGGAGATGATGCGAGACCTGGCAGTCGTCGGGCCACCAACCATGATCTTCTTCGACGGCGACTCGAAGGAGGCGAGCGGCTCCCGCCTGATCGGCGACGCGACGATCGCGACGCTGAAAGCCTCGCTCGAGCTGGCGAGACGCTGACATGAACGCCATAGCCATCGGCCCGCTGGTCTTCGCGCCCGACCGTTTCGCCGCCATTCTGGCAATCGCCATGTTTCTGATCCTGAGCGAGATCCTTGCGAGGAAAGTCGACCAGCGCTTCTCTTCCTGGGCCTGGGGTGCGACGCTCGCCTTTATTTTCGGCGCGCGTGCCGGACACGTCATCCAGCACGGGGAAAACTTTCTCGCCGATCCACTGCGCGCCCTGTTCATCTGGCAGGGCGGCTTCATGATCGGAGCGGGCGTTGCACTGGCAATTGCCTATACGTTGATCCAATTTCGGACCGAGCTACGCCTTGCATTGTGGGCGGCGCTGCCGGCCGTCATTTCTGCCTATGCAGCCTTTTTCATCCTGCAACTAACCGCAGGAACGCCGGCTACCCCGCTGCCGTCGGGAGGCATGTTCCGCACGTTAGCCGGCGAGCCGTTCGAGCCAACCATGTTGGAAGGCCAACCGACGGTCATCAATCTGTGGGCGACATGGTGCCCGCCCTGCCGGCGCGAAATGCCGATGATGGCGGACGTCGCAGCGAACACCGACGACGCCCGGCTGGTGTTCGTCAACCAGGGCGAAGGCGCGGACGTCATCCAGCGTTTTCTCACCACTGAAAACCTCGAACTGGACCATGTGGTTCTGGATTCGCTTGGCGAGTTTGGACGCCACTACGAGGTTCCCGGCCTGCCAGCGACATTCTTCATCGGCAGCGACGGAGCGCTCCAGTCTGTCCATATGGGTGAGATTTCGCGCGAAGGCCTGCTGACTGGGATCCAGAAACTGCAGGACACGGGGTGCGATTCAGGCAAGTGACCTGGTTACCGTTCCGACGAGTAGTGCTCCTTCAAGTAGTCGAGAATGGTTTCCCGCAACTCCTCACCCGGATCGGCCATGCCCTGGTCCTCGATCATCCAGGTCCATAGATAATCCCAGCGCGCGTCCGACAGGCGTTGCTGCTTCACCAGGGCGATAGAGTGACAGGCCGAACACATATAAAAGGTGTCTTCCGCGCCCGGACCGTCGATCAAACCGTCGAATTCCGGGTTGCCTTCAGGGCGCGGAGAAGCACCCGGTAACGGCATTGCCGGGCGCATCGGATCGTAACCGGCTGCTTGGGCGAGCAGGATTTCGCCGGTGCGAAAGTCGTTTTCTTGCGCTGCGGCGGACAGTGAAACTCCTGTCACCGCGGCGCAAGCGATAGCTGCTCTCAAAAGAAGGTGGAAATTCACAATCAGTCCGATCAGCTGGCAAACAGCGCGATGCGATGGATCATGTTGTTGCCATAGCCTCGCGGGTTCCATCCGGGCGTGACCGCGGGCTGCGTGACGTCGTTCATGTCCGTCGCCCGCGCCCACACCTCGTAGTAGCCCTGCTCCGGCGGCGTCACCTCGGCGCGCCAGCGCTGCCAGGCATATTTGTTCGGGGCCGATTCAAGCGTGGCCTCCTGCCAGGTTTGGCCGAAGTCGAGCGAAACATGCATCGCCTTCACGTCACCATCGCCCGCCCAGGCATGGCCGCGCACTTCTACGGCCTGTCCTTGTGTCACTTCCGCGCCTGTCGCCGGCGCGGTGATGATCGACTTCACCGGCATGACCGTAAGGACCTCCATATCCTCTTCCGGAACCTCGGTTCCGGGCGCCACCGGATATTTCGGCATGCGGTAGGAATAGCCACCCATCTTCGGCCCGTCATGCTCCTTGTCGCGGATCCAGATCCGCGTCAGATATTTTTGCGACACCGAGCCTGGATAGCCAGGGATGACAAGACGTATCGGGAAGCCGTGCAGCGCCGGAATGTCCTCGCCATTCATCGCCCATGCGATCAGGGCTTCCGGCTCCATCGCCTTCTCGATCGGCACGCCGCGCGAAATCACCACCTTGTCGGGGTCTCCAGAAATATCGACGTCATTGCCGTAATGGCCCGTATAGACGGCCGAAGATTTCACGCCAGCCTTTTCAAGAACGTCTCGCAGCCGCACGCCTGTCCATTGCGGACACCCGACCGCGCCGACCGTCCACTGGTTGCCCGAAGCGCCGGGCTGGAAGAATGCCCTGCCATTGCCGCCGCATTCGAGCACCAGCGCCAGGGTGACGTGCTCGAAATCGCTTTTGAGGTCATCGATGGTGAGGGAAAGCTCGTTTTCTACTTCGCCGTCGATAGTGAGCGTCCAGTCGCTCGCATCCTTGTCGAGCGCCGACTGCGGAACGAGGCCGTTGGCGCGCACAAACAGCCGCGAATAGGGCGTGATGTCGTCATCCAGCAGGTGTGCAGGTGTCTCGGCGTTGAGCGGCCGGTCATTGTGCACCGTCAGGCCGTCCTTCTCCGACATCAAGTCAGCGCCGGTATCTTGCGCGAACGCCGCGGGAACGAGACCATCGGGGAAGTGGCGTCCAAAAGGCACCGCCATTCCGAGCGCTGCGCCAATGGCGGTCAGGCCGGTACTTTTCAGGAAGCCACGTCGATCGGAAATGGATAGCCGGTCGAGTATTGTTGTCGTGATCTCCTCAGAATGATCCCGATCTTCTTTCCTGTCGATTGAAAGCACCATCATTACCTCCCTGGGCATCTGTTACGGCCTGCAAAACAACCGCTTAGATCATGAACGCGAAATCCTCAGTCGATATTTCCTCCAGCAATGTAGACGAGGAGATCCTTACAGGCCACCCTTGGTCAATAACCTCGCGTCATTTGCGCTACTCCAGCGCCTTGGCACCCATCGACCCGCAGCCGACGAGATCGGATATGTTGCAGGCCGGCAGTTCGCGCGGGGCCATGCGCAACTCCGCGGACAGGCCCTCTCCCATCGCAGGACGTTGAACGGCATGCGAAGCAGATCGTGCACGGTCAGTCTCTCGCCAATCGACAGCGCGAGAAGCTGACCATATGTTCGGCCGCCGGCGCAACCATCTCGGCTGCAAGCAGGCGTCCATCCTCACGCGACGCATACATTCTGCAGCGCAGCGGCTCCTAGCCCTGCGGACCAGCCGCGAGCCCGCAGGGCATGCCTTCCAAAGAATTGTCTTGGAGCGCAGAGCTGTTGATGCGTGGATTGCTGACGGGGCGTTGTTCAATATTGTCGTTTCAAATCTCGCCGACAACCTTGGCAAGCATATCTCCGACCTTGCCTGCGACTTCTTTCAGTGCCGCGTTATCGATTGCTTGCATGGAGGCCACCGGATCGACGGCGCTGACCTCCACCCCAGTATCGACCTCCCGCAGGATGACGTTGCAGGGCAACATTGCGCCGACCCGAGGCTCGATGCCAATTGCCTGATAGGCCATTTTTGGGTTGCAGGCCCCAAGGATACGATATCCGGGCATGTCAATCCCGAGTTTCAATTTCATCGTCGTGCGAACATCAATTTCAGTCAGCACGCCAAAACCGTGATCGGCAAGAGCTTTGCGGGTACGCGCATCGATCTCATCGAGGGAGACATCTGCAATGATGCGGTCAAGAGTATAGCTCACGGGACTATCCTTCCACTATTGAATTAGGGAGCACACTAGTCGACCTATGACGAGCGCCAGCACGGGGCACTCTCATCCCCTGCCATAATGTCCATGCGGTCGATAGGTGGCTCCAACATGCACACATCTGCGAGATTACGTAGCTACGCTGATTAGCATTTGTTGTCAATCTTTGCACGGGTCGCTACTGGATATCTCGTTGAACTGCCCCAGCAGCTTGCACTCGCCCATGCTTGTCAGCCGGCAGATTTATCAGTCCACGTTGTGGAGGCATTAATCGGCCGGATCGTCCCAGGGCTTCATCAGTTCCTCCCGCTACATTGTCATCGCTCTCTTCACCCAGCCATTGCCGCCCGACCCGGCACAGCCAGGATACTGCATGGAACAGCGTTCTTCCGTTCGAATGATGACAGTGGCGACAGCCCTCACCATTGGGGGAATGTGCCTCGCCGCCCTGGATGCATTCTGCCTCCCAGGCGTCTGGGGACCGGTCGGCCTTGCAATCGTCTACGTTTTCGGCGGCGGGCCGGCTTCGATCCGCGCCCTCACCGCCCTCTGGCGGGAGCGCAGTCTCGACATCGACCTTCTCATGGTCATCGCCGCGGTTGCGGCGGCGGCGGTTGACGCGGCGCTGGAAGGCGCGGTGCTGCTGACGCTGTTCAGCATCTCCACGACGCTGGAGCACCGCGTCATGGGCCGGGCGCGGCGGGCGGTCGAGGCGCTGATGAGTCTTCGGCCCGACACGGCGCTGCTGCGGCAGCCGGACGGCTCGGTGACGGAGGTGCCCGTCCGGCAGTTGCAACCCGGCGATCACATGGTGCTGCGTCCAGGTGCGAAGGTGCCCGTCGACGGCGTGATCCGCGAAGGACAGGGGTCGCTCGACGAGGCCACGATCACCGGCGAGTCCATGCCGGTTCACAAAGGCGCGGGCGCGTCGGTCTACGAAGCTACGGTCAATCTCGACGGCGTCCTGCTCGTCGAGGTAAGCCACGCGATGGCCGACAGCACCGTGGCCCGCATGATCGCGCTCGTCACCGAGGCGCAGGCCGCCCGCGCGCCGTCGGAACGCTTCAGCGACTGGTTCGGGCAGCGTTACACGATTGCGGTGCTTGTCGGATCGGCGCTCGCCTTCTTGATCCTGCTCTGGCTCGGATGGGAGACGAGCGACGCGCTCTATCGCGCCGCGACGCTGCTGGTCGCGGCCAGCCCTTGCGCCATCGTCATCTCGGTGCCAGCCGCCATTCTCTCGACTCTGTCGGCGGCCGCGCGCGGCGGCGTCCTTTTCAAGGGAGGTGCTGCGCTAGAAACCCTCGCGTCGGTCGACTTTTTCGCCTTCCACAAGACCGGAACCCTAACGACCGGCAAGGCCGAGGTGACTGGCCTTGTCGCCAGAGGCAGCGAAAGGGAGTTCCTGTCATTGCTCGCAGGCGTCGAGGCGCAGTCCGAACATCCCATCGGCGAAGCCGTGCATCGTTATGCCAAAGCGCTTGACATCGCCCCTGCGGACGTCCGCAATGTCCGGTCCGTGCCGAGCGAAGGCATCACCGGCATGGATGCGACGGGGCCTCTCTGGGCCGGGAACAGACGCATGGCGCAGCGAATGAAGGCGAATATCGATGCGCCTGACATTGCGTCGATCACCGCGGACGGACAGACAGTCGTCTGGCTCGGACGGGAAGATGAAACCCTCGGCGCCGCCAGCGTCGCCGACCGCCTGCGCGACAGCTCTTTTGCCGGGCTGGCGGCGCTGCGCGAAGCGGGCGTCGGCAAGATCGTCATGATGACTGGCGACCGGCGCGATGTCGGCCTGCGCATCGGGGCGGAGCTCGGCTTCGAACCGCACGACGTCTATGGAGATCTCCTGCCCCAAGACAAGGTCCGGCTGGTCGGCGAATTGGCCGCCATCGGCAAGGTGGCGTTCGTTGGCGACGGAGTGAACGATGCGGCTGCATTGGCCCGCGCCGATACGGGCATCGCCATGGGCGCGGCCGGCAGCGAGGTAGCGTTTCAGGCTGCCGATGTCGCGCTGTTGTCCGAAGACATGACGCGGCTGGCCGAGGCGCATCGGCTGGCGAGGCGGACCCGGCGCATCATCGGCCAGAATCTGGCGTTTGCGGTCGGCGCGATGCTGGTGCTGGTCACCGCCAGCCTATTCTTCGCCCTTCCATTGCCGCTTGCAGTGCTGGGGCACGAAGGAGGAGCCGTGCTTGTGGTGCTGAACGGTCTCCGCCTGCTCGGCGATCCGATCCGGTCTCCGTCACCACGCTGAGCCCCACATTAAAGCCACTTGGTGCCGCTGCGTCGATATTTGCCCGACCGATCAGCGACTCCGACAATCCAGGTCCCGCCATTGTCCGTATCTTTATGAATTCGCGGGGTGACCGAGTTTCCAGTGTTTGCAGGCATTGCTCATCCGATCGGTATCATCGGGTGTTAGAGATAGCCCCGGCCCACGGTTCGCTGGTCAAATGCCCTAGCCGAACGCAGTCCGGAGTTGGGACCGGCTTTCGAACGCGGACCTGTGGGTCCCACGTCCGGCATCCTTCGCATCATATAATGCTGTATCTGCACGTCTCGACAATTCAGTGAACGAATCTGTCTTCTCTGCGGCTGCAATTCCACAACTTACCGAAATCATCAGCGCTGTGCCGTCTTCAAGACGCAGTGGCGCGCGGCGCAAATGGTCCCCTAGACGTGCGCAGATCCGTTGCGCATCGGCGATCTTAGCATCAGGGAGAAGTAGCATGAACTCATCGCCGCCGAAGCGACTGAGAACGTCCCCACTCCGCAGGTGTGCCCTTGCAACCGACGCAAGATGGCGCAATGCATCATCTCCGACGTGATGCCCAAAAGTATCGTTGAACCGTTTGAAATGGTCGACGTCAATCGCGACCAGACAAACGTGCCGATTTTGCAACCGAGACAGCAAACCTTCTGCAAACTCGACGAATGCGGGGCGATTCATCAGGCCGGTAAGAGAATCTGTCGTCGCAATTTGCTTGAGCTCTTGTTCGCGGCGGCCAAGCGCTGCTACGGCGCTTCGGCGCGCCGTAAGATCGGCAGCTACCGGCAAACTGCTGAACAAGAGAACGAACAGGAAAATCTGCAGAATCAAAATCTGCCCGTCATAATCATTCGCGCGATAGATCAGCCCTGTTTTGAGGAATGTCGATGAAATCCCCACGGCAGCGATCAGCATGACCGCAGCTTTCGTACCCAATTGACCTATCCGAATGGTCACGAGCATCGTCGGAACCAACAGGATGAATATGGGCGCTTCCCTGAGAACAAAAAATAATATCCAGGCAGCTCCTAGCGTCAGGATAAGTAATGCCGCGGTTTCAAGACGTTCGAGCGGCGACTTTTCCTGGATGCATTTGACGTAATCGCCCCTGAAAAGAGCAAGGAAAAAGGGGACGAAGACCAGCAATCCGAGCGCATCACTCAATGTCCAGGCCATCCAGGATGCAAGGAAAACTTCTCCGAGCAGGTGCCACGCGGCAAATGCGCCCAAAAGCCCGCTTATCGTGGAAGCGAAAAATCCGATCAAACTGAATCTGATAAAGACCGCAAGCGAACTCAGGACGCTTGCAGAGCCGACAAAAGCCCGGAGAAGCCATGTTGCAATGGCGATTTCCACCATGTTCGCAAGGCCAAAGAACATCGGTGCTGCAAAGTCACCGCGCGTAAACATGTTTGCGAACGCATTGGCAACGAGGGCAGAGAATATGACCGACAGCCATTTGGGGCGTTCTTTTGCGGCGAGCAGACCGACCAGCACCGCATTTGCTACCCACACCGCGGCAATCTCACGCCCATTAGTTGTGACATGGATCATTGTCACTGCCGTTGCAAAATAAAGGGCAGCGCCCACCAGCCAGTCGAACTGGTTAAGCCAGCTTTTCGGACGATGAACCGCAACACCGCTTTTTGTCATTCGGCTGAGATACCGCGTGCTGGTTAACGGCTCACCACGAAAGTGGAGACATTTTGCCCCGTTCTCCTAAAAGGCAGTAATTTCGCCGCGAGAGCTGTGGCTTCCTTCTAATGATCCCGCACCGGAGACTCCTTTGCGAGAAGCACATCGCAGGATGCACCCGCGAGCACCCTGCGGGCGACGCTACCCAGCACCATTTTGGAAATGGCGTTTTTCCCCTGAATCCCGAGCGCCACCAGATCTGTTTTTCCCGACCTCGCCAGTCGCACCAGCGCCGTGGCGGCATCGCCTCGAACGACCCGGGTTTTTCCCGCCATAGCAAGATCAGTACGCACTGCGCGTAACTCTACGTAGGCAGCCTGTGCTTTGGCTTGTCGATATTGCTCGATCTCGGCTTGAGAAGTTCCCACTTTCAGCATCGCCTGCTCGAACGAAAGGGGGATTTCGAGAGCGTGTATCAACTCAAGTTTCGCCGACGGGGCTATCTGAACGGCGGTTTGTGCTGCCGCGAACGACATCGGCGAGAAATCAATGGCTGCAATCACACGGCGGTATGGCTCGTCGATTGGGCGCTTGACGATGACGATCGGACACAAACCGGTGCGGACAACCCGGTCGGCAGTCGAGCCAAATATTTTTTCGCGCAGGTTCTGCGGCTTTCCGGGTCCGATGACCAGCAGATCGGCAGCGTGGTCTCGTATCAGGCGCTCGATCAACTGGTCGGCTTTACCGCATTCCACTTCGATTTCTGTCTGAACTGCGGCGCTCTCCGCCATCTGCTTCAGTGATGCGACAGCCTCGGCCGACAGCACGTTGGCAATTGCTTCCTCGTTGGCTGGAGACGGAAGCTCGGGATCGGATTCCGGAAGGCTCTCGATTGCGTGAGCCAGCACGAGTTTGGCCCCATGATCTGCGGCAAGCCGGATCGCGCGGCGCGCCACCTGCTGCTCTCCATTCTCGAGGGCGATCGCTGCAATGATCGTTTTGATCGTCACGCCGACTCTCCTGATATGTCGGGGAGGAGCCAGGCAGCGTAGGCTCCTCCCGATGTTGCTAGACTGGGTAGCGTAGAACTGCTGCCAGTTCACCCTTTCCTGGAATATCCTCGCGCCGTACACCCAGGACGCGTGCGCCGCTCGCCAGCGCCCGCGCCGCGATCTCATCGACGACACCATAGGCCTGCGCGTCATCCTTCTCAACGAAGGCGACCGCGCCGCTCTCGTCGTCGACGAAGCCGGGAACGGTGGTGTCGATATCGATCAGCAGCGTGTCGATGCCACCAAAGGTCGCCGCCCGCGCCGCATCGGCCATGTCGGTCGTCGCGCGATTGTCTCCCGCACGCTTCTCAAACAGCGCGTGGATGTCGGCGATCTCGGATGCATAGGCCTTATCGAGGATCGGCCGCGCCTTGTTCGCAAGATCGGCTTCGCTGAACTGGTCGGGACTGTCGGCGATCGTATCCTTCAGAAGGTGCGGATAGGAGCAGGTCTGGACGAAGATCGACGCAAGCCTGCCGGTAGCGGCCAATACCAATGGGGTTTCCCGACCGGGCAGGACCTGGCGAAGTGCGGCGTCGACTTTCCGGATATATTGCTGCAAGCGAACGTTCTGTCCCTCGGAGCCGTGGATGCGGCCACTGAAGGAGCGGTCGTTCAGGGTCGACTTGCCGGCGGACGAGGCAGCATCCTTGGGCATATCTGGCACCTTCACCACCTCTGGCGCCAGGTCGGCATGCATTTCGACAAGCCGGACGGCGTTCTCCGAAAGGGCGAGGATGAAGGCCGAGTGCGGGAAGGTGACGGCGCGCAAAAGAGGCTTCAAATGGAAACGGTCGGAAACCTGCACCATGGAGGTCAGATCATTGGCGAGACGGTATGCGCGGATCGTGTCCGGCGTTGCGAACACGGCCAGGCTGTTTGCCTGGAAGCGCCAGAATTCATCATCATCAAGCAGATCGCTCAGGCTGTCCATCAGGGCTGCAAGCCGCCGCTTGTCGAAACCCGCATCCTGAAGCTGCGACTCGGCCTCGCGCATCAGATTGCCGAACTCGATGCGGGACGCTCCGACCTCCTGCGTGACCGGAGTGGTCCTGACGTAGATCGAAACGCAGGCATCCGCGCGCGCCGTGGACAGAGTTGCGAATTCGCTTCGCGTGGGAATGTCTACATAAAGCATGAAATCTCCTTGTTAATGCGGCCAGATGATCAGGTCCGGCAGGCTGTCCTTCGGAAGAGTTCTTTTGAAGCAGAAGGCCCAACCGTTCCATGATCGCTTCGATTGTCTGGTGCCAACATAGATATTGCGCGCGCAGAAAGCATCTTGTTGCGGCCAACGGCCTCACATTTCTGCTCAGGGCAGCGACAGGATTGCTTTTGCGATTGAAAAATAGATCAGGACGCCGGTGGCGTCCGCGATGGAAGTCACCAGCGGCGTGCTGGCGGTCGCCGGATCCATATTGAAGCGACTGAGGATGAAGGGCAGCAACATGCCGATCATGCTGCCGACGATGACAATTATGATCATCGACAAGGCGATCACGACGGCGATGTCGCGGCCACCGCGGAAGACTCCGATGACGGCGATGGCCGCCGCCATGCTCAGCCCCAGCAGAATGGCCACCACCAGCTCGCGCCCCAGAACGCGGCCCCAATCGGAAATGCGGATATCACCGGTTGCCAGCGCCCGCACCATCAAGGTGGCCGATTGTGAGCCGGCATTGCCGCCCGAAGCGATCAGGATCGGCAGGAAGAACATCAGCGCCAGATGGGCGGCGATCGTATCCTCGAAATGGGCGATGCCGGCGCCTGAAAAAATATTGCCGAAGACGAGCAGCATTAGCCACGCGATCCGTGCCCGATAAAGCATCGGCACGGTCGCGGTCGCGACGCTGGAATCCAGATTGGTGACGGTTCCCAACCGCTGGAAATCCTCGGTCGCCTCCGCTTCCATCACGTCAAACGCATCGTCATGGGTAATGATGCCGACCAGCCGCTCCTGCGCGTCGACCACCGGCAGCGCGATCACGTCGTAGCGCGCGATCTTGCGCGCTGCGTCTTCTACATCGGCGTCGACGGGAATCGCATGGGTGTTGCGCTCCATGAGATCGGCGACCCTAACGCCGGCCGGCGCCGTGAGGAGATCCTGGAGCCTGACCGACCCGATCAGACGGCGATCGGCGTCAACCACATAGGCGCGATAGATGGTTTCCTTGTTGGGCGCCTCGTGACGCAACACGTCAATTGCTTGCTTCGCATTGAGCTGCGGCGACAGGGATGCGTAGTCCGAAGTCATGATCGCGCCGGCTGTGCCTTCCTCATAAGCGGCCAGTTGCCTGATGTCTTCGCGTTCGGCCTGCGCAAGGGCCGGCATCAGCGCCTCGCGCTGCTCGTCTGTCAGCTTCTTGTAAAGATCGGCCCGATCATCGGCGTTCATTTCCATGAAGATCGCAGCAAGGTCGGCGCGCGGCATGATCGTGGCGAGCTGCGCCTGAAAGTCGAGATCGAGATAGCCGAATATGTCAGCTTGTCGCGGTCGGGCTGCTTCCTTCAGGATCGGCCACGCGCGCGCCGGCTCGGTCTCTTGCAATGCAGCGGCAATGTCCGCCGGATGCTCTTTGGCCAGCCTGACCGAATTTTCCCGAACGTCATCCTGCGAAAACAAGCTGACAAGCTCGTGTAATTTGCTCTCGGGCATGGGGCCTCCTTTTGTGTAGGCAATCTGAGAAGGCCAATCCGGCGATTTTCCTGCCCTGACGGAAACACCGACCTGGGTCATCAGATCGTTCTGCCACATCTTTGGGCTTTAATTAATGCGTGTTTTGGCGAACTCAGCCGCTTCGGTGGTTCTCAGGAGCTGCTTGAGAGGACGGGGAACATGTTTCCAGACGGTTGAAGCGAGCCGATAGAGCTGACCTCCCCATCTGGCCCAAATCCAGAGGCTGCCCATCGCGGAGAGCGCGCCGAGGAGGAGCCCGCCCAAAATGTCGCCTGGATAATGGATACCCAGATAAACTCGCGCCGCGCCAACCATCAGGCCGACAATGAAAACTGCCAACCCCAGCCAGTAGTGCCGCAGGAAGAGCAGCGTAGAGGCGTAGGCCGAAAAGATCAGGGCATGATTGCTGGGAAAGGAAGCGCTTGGCCGGTGATCCATCAAGGCTTCACCCAGTCCGGCCAGGAAAGGGCGCGGACGATAAAAGCCAAGTCCAATCAGTGAATAGCCCCGAGTTTCGTGGACGCCCTCGGGTTACATTTCCTGCTGCCGTTCGAACTCTACGGGTGACAGCATCCCGTTCCTGACGTGCTTGCGCTTCGGGTTGTAGAACATCTCGATATAGTCGAACACGTCCCGCCTTGCCTCCTCGCGTGTTCGGTAGGTCCTGCGCCGTATCCTCTCGCGCTTGAGGAGATTGAAAAAGCTCTCCGCCACGGCATTGTCATGGCAGTTGCCGCGACGGCTCATCGAGTGCTCAAGATTGTGATGCTTCAGGAACGCCGCCCAGTCCATGCTGGTGAATTGCGAGCCTTGATCGGAATGGACCAAGACCTTGCTCTTCGGCTTTCGACGCCACACTGCCATGAGCAATGCCTGCAGCACGACGTCGGTGGTCTGCCGGCTCTGCAATGACCAGCCGATGACGCGGCGCGAGAATAGGTCGATCACAACGGCCAGATAGGCAAAGCCCTCTTGGGTGCGGATGTAGGTGATGTCTGTTACCCACGCCCTATCTGGCGCATCGACATCGAATTGCCTGGCAAGGGTGTTGTCGACCACAACCGACGGCTTGCCACCATAGGATCCGGGACGACGCTTGTAGCCGATCTGCGCCTTGATCCCGGCCAGCCTGGCGAGACGGGCGATGCGGTTGGCGCAACTGCTTTCTCCCTGATCGAGAAGGTCGTCGTGCAGCTTGCGATAGCCATACACCCTGCCGCTCTCCTTCCAGGCCTTGTTGAGAAGCTCCGTCTGACGTGCGTCTTCTCGAGCCCGCTTGCTCAACGGGTTCTTCAGCCAGGCATAGAAGCCGCTGGGTCGGATGCGCAGGCAGCGACACATCGCCCGCACCTTGAACTGCTGGCGATGCTGGGCAACGAACGCGTATCTCACCTTGCATCCTTGGCGAAATACGCGGTGGCTTTTTTTAGGATGTCGCGCTCCTCGGTAACGCACGCCAGTTCCTTCTTCAGGCGTCGGATCTCTGCCGCTTGATCGTCATCTGTCGAGACGGACGGTTTCGAGAACTTCCTGCGCCACGCATAGAGTGAATGCTGACTGACCCCGAGCCGCTTCGAAACCTCTGCAACGGGATAGCCCCGCTCGGTGATCTGCGCGACCGCGTCACGCTTGAACTCATCAGTGAAATTGCCAGACCGCATCAGGGCCTCCTTGCCTCAAATTTAGGGAAGAAGGCGTCCACAAATCTAGGGGCTATTCAATCGTCCGCTCCCCGCGGATCGCTTCAAGCGCAACCTTGGCCTTAAACTCGGCCGTAAACCGTCTGCGTGTCTTCATGCTGGATCGTCCTTTTCGTCGGAAGATCCACCTTATGCCCCTGTCTCGGAAACCGGGACCACCTCAAACACGGCGGAAATCCGTGTTCCTTCGGTCAGATCCTCGATGTCATCAACAAATCCACGCATGATATGCTCCTTCTTCCAATTCATTTCACAAGTTTGGCTCGTTTCGTTGATGTCACTCAAATCCGCCCAATGAGACCTTCACATATGGTCTCGCCGCCGATACAAATTTGGCGACAGTATCCTCAAGCTGTCCCTCCAGCAGCGGCGCGTCCACATCAAAGCATCCGCCAGGAAGTCGAGAATTATCGACCTGTGCATTCACGCACGGAGATCCCTTTGGTTTAGGCGCTGATTCCACCACAGCTCCCAATGTGGTCGTCCAACCAACCAGAACCAAGGCAGCGGCCTGTCCATTCCTGCAAGTTTGGCTTGCCGGTTTCGCCAATCGCAATGCGGGATCAAACCCTTAGATTAATGAGGCAGGGGATACCCCTTCCCCACTATCGAAAGGAACTCGATCATGACCCAGAAAACCATCCTTCGCAGCGATGAGCTTTCCTGCCCGTCCTGCGTGCCGAAAATCGAAAAGGCGCTCAGCGCCCTTCCGGGTGTGGCAAAGGCCGAGGTGCGCTTCAATACCGGCAAGATCGAGATCGAGCACGACCCTGCGCAATCGAGCGTTGAAGCGCTGGTCGAGGCGGTGCGTGGAACCGGCTACGAGGCGCAGCCTGCCGCCTTCTGATCGGCACTCCGCTTATTTCGCCGCGCCGCGATACGGCGCGGCCGACACGCTTTCCCGGCACGGATGAAGATGAAAGGAGCGATGAGATGAGCAATCTTGTCAGCAGGATCAGGAACGCCTTCGTGCATCCGGCACGGCGGCGCTTCTGGCTGACGGTCGGCAGCGGCGGGTTGATCGCGGCTGGCCTTCTGGCACGCTACGGTTTCGGCATAGTCGAGGCATGGACGGCGCTGATGGTCGCGGCAGCTTTTCTTGCCGGCTCCGACATCGCCATCCGCGCCTGGCGCTCGCTGCGTGTAAAGCATTTCAGCATCGAGTTGCTCGTCACCGTCGCGGCGGTCGGTGCGCTCATTATCGGCGAGGTCTGGGAGTCGGCGGCCGTCACCTTCCTGTTCATGTTCGGCGGCTGGCTGGAGGCGCGCACCATGGGGCAGACCCGTGGCGCGCTGAAGGCATTGCTAGATGCCGCGCCCGCCACCGCGACCGTGCTGCGCGACGGCGATCCCGTCGAGGTGCCGGCGCATATGGTCCAGCTTGGCGAGACCGTGCTGGTCAGGGCCGGTCAACGCATCCCGGTGGATGGTGAGGTAACCGAAGGCACCGCCGCCGTCAGCGAGGCGGCGATTACCGGTGAGCCGATGCCGGCCGAGAAAGCGCCTGGTAGCAACGTTCATGCAGGAACGATCGCCGAGAACGGGTTGCTGCGCATCCGCGCCACCAATGTCGGCGCCGACACCACCCTTGCCCGCATCATTCAGCGCGTCGAGGAAGCGCAGGAGGAAAAGGCCCCGAGCCAGCGTATGATCGAGCGCTTTGCGCAATGGTATACGCCGTCGATCATCGGGCTCGCGGTCGCCGCCTTCGCGGTGACGCAGGACATCCGCCTGGCGCTGACGCTGCTGGTCGTCGGTTGCCCCGGCGCGCTGGTCATCTCGACGCCGGTCTCCATCGTCGCCGGCATCGGCCGGGCGGCGCGCAGCGGCATCCTGATCAAGGGCGGTCAGCATCTGGAAAGTGCAGGCCGCATCGATACGCTGGCGCTCGACAAGACCGGCACGCTGACGGAAGGCAAGCCGCAGCTCGCCTCTATCGTCGCGCTCGGCGGCATTGCCGAGGCCGAGTTGCTGCATCTGGCTGCGACCGCCGAGACCGGATCGACCCATCCGCTCGGCCGTCCCATCGTCGAGGCTGGCCGCAAGCAGGGGCCGCTTTCCACGCCCGAGGCGCTGGAGGAACATGCCGGCATGGGCCTGAGCGCCCGCATCGACGGCCGCGTCATCGCCGCCGGCAACCGACGCCTCATGGATACGCTCGGCATTGCGCTGGGCCAGGAGGGCGAAGCCGCCCTGGACCGTCTGCTGTCCAACGGCCAGACGCCGATCCTGGTGGCGCGTGACGGCCAACTGATCGGGCTGCTGGGCATGTCCGACATGGCTCGTGAAGGCGCGGCGGAAGCCATCGCCCGTCTGCGTGACATCGGCATAGGCCGTGTGGTCATGCTGACCGGCGACCAGCATGGTGCGGCCGAAGCCATCGCCCGCGAGGTCGGCATCGACGAGGTCCATGCCGAGCTGATGCCCGAGGACAAGCTGGAACTGATCCGGAAGATGAAGGCGGATGGCGCGCATGTCGCCATGGTCGGCGACGGCATCAACGATGCACCGGCGCTTGCCGCAGCCGACACCTCGATCGCCATGGGCGCAGCCGGCAGCGACGTCGCCATCGAGACCGCCGACATCGCGCTCCTGAAGGACGATCTCGGCAAGATCCCCGAGGCGATGGCGATCTCGCGCGCAACGCTGGGCAATATGCGCCAGAACCTCGTCATCGCACTGGTGACGGTGGCCGGACTGCTGGCGGGCGTGTTCTCCGGCAATGTCCATATGGCCGGCGGCATGCTGGTCCACCAGCTTTCGGTGCTGATCGTCATCGCCAACGGCATGCGCCTGCTGCGCGTGCCGAAGGCCACCGCACCCGGCGGACGGGCGTCAAAAACAGCCACCGCCCGGCCCGCAACTGTGGCCGCGCGAGGCTGAAGCCTCCTCGCAGACCCCGCAGCGATGCGGGGTCTGTTGTTTTTGCGGCGCCAACCCTGTCTCATTGCTCGCGACCGCCAGAAAGGATCGAAATGAATACCAGGACCGCCCCGTGGAACGACGTTCTCGACTTCTGGTTTCCCGAAGGCCGCTCCTCACAGATAAAGGCTGAAACTCATCGCGATCACTGGTCGTGGCGGTTGCACGGCGGAGCGGATGACACGATCGTCGAGCGCTTCGCCGACCTCACGAGGAGCGCAGCCTCAAGCGATCTCGACGACTGGGCCGACGAACCCGAAGGCAGGCTGGCGCTCATCATCGTGCTCGACCAGTTCTCACGCTCGCTGTGGCGCGGCACGCCGCGGGCTTTCGCGCAGGACCCTGCCGCACTGTCGCTGGCGATGGAGGGGTTCTCCAACGGCCACTATGCATCGCTCGGCACGCCCTGGTACAGGGTCGTCTACAGTCAGCCCCTTGGCCATTGCGAAGGCCCGGATCACCTTGAGCGCATCGATCTGCTCATCGGGCTTCGCGAAGAGATAGCGGCGGAAGCGTCCGCTTCCCTTCAACCGATATACCAGTCGCTGGTGAACCAGGCCGGTGATGTGCGCAAGGTCATCGCCGCTTTCGGCCGTCACCCGCACCGCAATCAGGTCCTCGGCCGAGAATCGACGCAGGCGGAAGAAGCTTACATCGCTGGAGGGGATTTCCCGCACGCGAGGGCGTTTCAGGCGTGACGCCTGGAGGCGAAACGCATCGAGGGTTGATGCTTTCGTCGGCGGCTCGGGTAGATTACGGTTGTTGCGTATTCGTATTCTCTGGAAGGAAACATCATGGCTGACACCTAGCTTCCCTCACTCAAGACAGCGACCCCGCAGGAGGGGTTCGACCTTGCCACCAAAATAGCGCGGGTCGGCGTCAAGGTGACCCAGCCTTCCGCCGAGATTCGCGACAAGCTGCGCGCGGCCTACGATCAGGACACCGCGCAGCTGATCGCCTCCTCACAGGTGATCGCCATCCATTTCCAGACGGTGGCGGCCGCCAACAATTATTGGCGCGACTGACGCCCGGTCAATCATAGGCGAGGGCGTCAGTCGCACCGGCGTTTCAGTCAAAGTTTCAGCCCTCGCAATCGCAGCGCATTGGCGATGACGCTGACCGACGACAACGACATGGCGGCCGCCGCGATGATCGGTGAAAGGAGGAGGCCGAAAGAAGGGTAAAGCACGCCCGCGGCAATCGGGATGCCGGCGGCGTTGTAGATGAAGGCGAAGAACAGATTCTGGCGGATATTCGCCATCGTCGCCTGCGACAGACGCCGCGCCTTCACGATCCCCATAAGATCGCCCTTGAGCAGTGTGACCCCGGCGCTTTCGATGGCGACATCGGTGCCCGAACCCATGGCGATCCCGACATCGGCGGCGGCCAGTGCCGGCGCGTCGTTGACGCCATCGCCCGCCATCGCCACCACACGGCCCTCGGCCTTGAGCCGGCTCACCACGGCGCTCTTTGCGTCAGGCAACACGTCGGCCTCGACCTCGTCGATGCCCAGCTGACGCGCGACAGCTTCGGCCGTGGTTTTATTGTCACCGGTCAGCATGACGATGCGGATGCCCTCGTCATGCAAGGCATTCAGCGCCTCCTGCGTCGTCGCCTTGACCGGATCGGCGATAGCGAAGATGCCGCCCGCTTTACCGTCGATGCCGATATAGATCGCCGTCGCGCCATCGTGGCGCAAGGCGTCCGCCCGTTCGGCAAGGGCAGACGCATCGACACCATACTCCTTGAGGAACGCCGCATTGCCAAGTACGATGGCCTTGCCCTCGACGGTACCGAGCGCGCCCTTGCCAAGCGGAGAGTCGAAGTCCACCACAAGCGGGATGGCGATACCCTTCTTTTCCGCCGCTTGCACAATCGCCAGCGCAAGCGGGTGTTCCGACGCTTTTTCTACGCCAGCGGCCAGCCGCAGGATTTCCGTTTCATCGAAGCCGTTTGCCGCAACGACCGCCGTCACCGACGGCTTGCCCTCGGTGAGCGTGCCGGTCTTGTCGACGACGAGTGTGTCGACCTTTTCCATATGTTCGAGCGCCTCGGCGTTCTTGATCAGGACGCCGGCGCTGGCACCCTTGCCGACGCCGACCATGATCGACATCGGAGTCGCCAGCCCCAATGCGCAGGGGCAGGCGATGATCAGCACCGAAACGGCCACGACCAGCCCATAGGCGAAGCGCGGCTCCGGCCCCCAGATGCCCCAGACGATGAAGGCGAGAATTGCGATGACGATGACCAGCGGCACGAACCAACCCGAGACCTGATCGGCCATGCGCTGGATCGGCGCGCGCGAACGCTGCGCATCGGCGACCATCTGGACGATGCGCGACAGCATGGTATCGCGGCCGACCTTTTCGGCGCGGATCACCAGCGCCCCGGTCTGGTTCAGCGTGCCGCCGATGACCTGATCCCCCACGGTGCGGGTGACAGGCATGGATTCGCCGGTGACCATCGCTTCATCGAGCGACGAGCGCCCGTCCTCGACCACGCCATCGACCGGCACGGTCTCACCGGGCCGCACGCGCAGCCTGTCGCCGAGGACGACATGCTCCACCGGCACGTCTTCTTCCGCGCCATCGTCACTGACGCGCCGCGCCGTTTTCGGCGCCAGATCGAGAAGCGCCCTGATCGCCCCTGATGTCTGTTCGCGGGCGCGCAGTTCCAGCACCTGGCCAAGCAGCACCAGAACGGTGATGACCGCCGCCGCTTCGAAGTAGACCGCGACCGTGCCATCTTCCGCGCGAAAGGCGGCGGGGAAAATGCCCGGCGCAAGGACGGCGACGATGCTGTAGGCGAAGGCGACGCCGGTGCCCATGGCGATCAGGGTGAACATGTTGAGGCTGCGATTGACCAGCGACGCCCAGGCGCGCTCGAAGAACGGCCATCCGCACCACAGAACCACCGGCGTCGCCAGAACGAGCTGAATCCAGATCGATATCCGCATCGGCACCAGATGATGCAGCGCGGGCACAAGGTGGCTGCCCATTTCGAGCACGAAGACCGGAGCGGCGAGGACCAGCCCGATCCAGAAGCGCCGTGTCATGTCGGCGAGTTCCGGGCTGGGGCCGCTGTCGGCGGTCACCACTAGCGGCTCCAGCGCCATGCCGCAGATCGGGCAGCTTCCCGGCCCGTCCTGCCGGATCTCGGGATGCATCGGGCAGGTTCAGATCGCGCCCTCGGGCGCGTCCGGAGCGGGCGCCGCGTCTCCTGCAAGATATCGGGCCGGGTCCGCCTCGAATTTCGCCTTGCAGGAAGCCGAGCAGAAATAATGAGTGTGGCCCTCGTGGGTCAGGTGATGGTCCGCCGTTTGCGGATCGACCTCCATGCCACAGACGGGGTCCTTCACAAGATGCCCATCTTTCGAATGGGCATGATTGTGGGAATGATGCTGGTGCTCGCCATGTCCGTTCATTCTCTAATCCGCCGCCTCGTTTGAACCTTCGAAACTCACCTTGCCTCGACCTTGCCAAACAGCGCGTTCAGCCCCTCGGCCATCGTCGGGTGCACAAGAATGGCGTCGCGCAGGACGCTGTAGGACAGGCCGCCAAGCATGGCCGCCTGCACCACCGCCATCACTTCTCCGGCCTCCGAACCGATCATCGCAAAGCCCGCGATCCGGTCCTGTTTATCGACCAGCGCCTTCATGAAGCCGGCCGTCTGCGAGGTCGTCCGCGTCCGCAGCACGGCCTTCATCGGCAATTGTGCGACGCGCATATCCATTCCATTGGCGCGCGCGTCGGCTTCGCTCATGCCGATGCGGGCAAGGGGCGGGTCGATGAACATGCAATAGGGCATCAGCCGCCCGGTGGTCGTTCTGTCTCCACCGTCGAGATTGTCTCGGATAATTCGGAAATCATCGAGCGATGCGTGGGTGAACTGCGGACTTCCGGCGCATTCTCCGATGGCCCAGACGTCCCTTGCAGTCGTCTCCAGTCGATCGTTCACCTTGATGGTGCCGCGATCCGTCAGCGCGATGCCTGCCTCTTCGAGACCGACCCCTCGCGTGTTGGGCGTGCGACCGGCAGCGACCAGAATGTCCGTGCCCTCGATCGTTCTTAAACCGCCCGGCGTCCGAATGGTGGCGCGCACGCTTTCGCCCGACCGGCCCTCCATTTTCTCGACTTCGGCCGACAAAAGCACCTCCATGCCTTCCGCCTCCAGAATCCGCCGAACTTCTTCGGAAACATCCTCATCCTCGCGCTTCAGCAGCCGTAGCCCACGGTCCACAATGGTGACGCGGCTGCCGAAACGCCGGTAGGCCTGCGCGAGTTCAAGGCCGACATAGCCCCCGCCGAGAACGATCAGATGTGCCGGCAACCGGTCCAGTTCGAGCGCCTCGATATGGGTGAGCGGCCTGGCTTCGGCCAGACCGGGGACGGGCGGAATGGTTGCATGTGTTCCAAGATTGAGAAACAGCTTGTCCGTGGCGAGCAGTCGCGTCCCGCCGTCGTTCAAGGCAACTTCGATCGTTTCTGGTCCGATGAGGCGGGCGTTGCCCATTATGAGTTCCGCGCCCGTCGCCTCGTAGCGTTCGAGATGAAACGCAACCAGACCCTCGACCATGGCGCGCTTGCGCGCCACGACCGTCTTCATGTCGACCGAGACGGGGCCGGCGGCAACGCCGTACTCCGCGGCGTGGGCAACGGCATGAGCAATACCCGCGCTCCAGATCTCGTTCTTGCTGGGCAGGCAGTTGATGTTGGGGCACGAGCCGCCGATCCAGCGCCGCTCGATGACAGCTACCTTCTGGCCGGCTTGCGCCATATGCCAGGCGAGGTATTTCCCGCCCTCGCCACAGCCGATCACGACGGCATCGTAGCGCTCCGCTTCCGTCATCAACTACGCATCCTTCTGCAACACCGCCCCTATCCGCGCGATGAAAATATGGCGCTCGACCATATATGCGGGATCATGTCATACTCTTGCGGGGTCGAACAATTACTGTTGCTTTTGCGGGCGACCCCTTGAGGTGGCCTTACTGCCAGTATCCGTGCCGGCGCATCATTTCCGGGCCACCGCCTTGAAATGGACCGGGATTATCGAGTGTAGTCGGTTCTGCTCCGGCTGTATTGCCCGAAAGGGAACATGCAGGCTGCACAGGATTGGCCAACTTTCTGTAGGAGAAAATCATGTCGTTGAATGGCAAAGTCATTTTGGTAACCGGCGCTGGCCAGGGGATCGGACGCGGCATTGCGCTGCGGCTTGCAAAGGAAGGCGCTGATCTCGCGCTGGCCGACGTCAAGGCCGATAAGCTCGACTCCGTTCGCAAGGAAGTCGAAGCGCTCGGACGCAAGGCCACCACCGTCGTCGCCGATGTCAGCAAGCGCGACGAAGTCTACGCCGCTATCGACCATGCGGAAAAACAACTCGGCGGATTCGACGTCATCGTCAACAATGCCGGCATCGCTCAGGTCAAGCCGATCGCCGACGTCACGCCCGAGGACATGGACCTGATCTTCCGGATCAATGTCGACGGCGTGCTCTGGGGCATCCAGGCGGCTGCGAAGAAATTCAAGGATCGAGGTCAGAAGGGCAAGATCATCAATGCCTGCTCGATCGCCGGACATGACGGCTTCGCCATGCTCGGCGCCTATTCGGCGACCAAGTTCGCCGTGCGTGCGCTGACGCAAGCCGCCGCCAAGGAATATGCTAGCGCGGGCATCACCGTTAACGCCTACTGCCCCGGCATCGTCGGCACCGATATGTGGGTGGAGATCGACGAGCGCTTTTCCGAGATCACCGGAACGCCGAAGGGCGAAACTTACAAGAAATATGTCGAGGGTATCGCTTTGGGCCGCGCGCAGACACCGGAGGACGTTGCAGCGTTGGTCGCCTTCCTCGCGGGCGCCGATTCCGACTACATCACGGGACAGTCGATCCTGACCGATGGCGGTATCGTCTATCGATAGGGACGCCTGCCAGATCGCGAACGTTCAGAAGCACCCGCACCGGGAAACGGCCTTGTGAGAATTTCTCCCTCCAGCGGAATGGTTCCGCCTGGAAGAACCGCGTTTGATCGGAGAGAATTGTTCTCTTGTTGCTTGGCATGGTCATCGCCGCCTCGGTCGCCATTCGCACCACAGGTTCTTGACCGGCAATCGACGCCTGCTGAAGAGCGGTCGGTTCCTCATCTACGCGCGTTTCGAGCGGGATAGCCGTCATCCGGTCAAGCCCCTGACTGGTATGAAGGCTCTACAGGGCCGGCGTCGGGTTGGCGTCGCAGTGAGGTCGCACTGCGCGCCCGGATCGGGTCGGCGAGTAGCCTGAGGCCGTTCAGCACCACCAGCACTGTGCCGCCTGTCACTTTTCATTTAATTATGAGAAACTGCTACCAATGATTTCAGTATGTTGACTGAGCACTTAATTTGAGAGCCGGCATTTAATTTGATAATCTGGCCTTGATTTTGTCACTTAATGTGAGAATGATGCTCGCAGTGTTTTCCTCGCGAGTCTGCCATGAGCGACCCATTTCCAGACGAGATCGACGAGGCGGTTTGGGATGAGGCGTGCCGGCGTGCGGATGCGATCCGCGGCTTCCTGAGACGCCATTCCGACAGCACGACAGCCGGAGACGTTGCGGAGCTCGCCGTAGAAATGGATGTCAGCCAAGCGACGGCCTATCGGCTAATCAAGCTGTTCCGCGCTGGCGGGACCGTTCTGTCGTTGGTGGATCGTAAACGCGGACGCCCGGAAGGTCATCGCACGCTTGACGAAAAACGGGAGAAGATCGTCCGCACGACGATCAAAGCTTGCTACCTGAGGCGGACCCGGCCAACGGTCTCGCAGCTGATCCGGGACGTACAGTCGAACTGCATTTCAGCCGGGCTCAAGCCGCCGCATCGCCGAACGATTGTTGCCCGCCTCCATGACATCGACCTTCAGAAGCGAGCCAAACGGCGCGGCGAAAGCAACATCGTCAAGGCGACGACCGCCGTACCCGGGTCGTTTGAAGTCTCTCGTCCCCTGGAGGTGGTCCAGATCGATCATACGAAGGCTGATGTCTTCGTCGTCGACGAGGAAACCCGGCGACCACTCGGGCGACCATGGCTGACGCTGGCGATGGATGTCTCCAGCCGAATGGTCACCGGTTTCTATCTCACGATGGATGCACCGTCTCGGCTGTCGACCAGTCTGTGCCTGTTGCACTCCGTCTTCGACAAATCGGCCTGGCTGCGAGAACGCGAGATCCCCGAACAATGGCCCGTCGCCGGTCTACCGGACACGGTGCATGTCGACAATGGCGCCGACTTTCGTAGCCGCGCGTTCAAGAGAGGGTGCGAGGATGCCGGCATCACCATTGAGTGGCGACCACCGGGTGAGCCCCGCTTCGGCGGTCACATCGAGCGCCTGATCGGCACACAGATGGGAAGGCTGCACCTTCTCCCAGGGACCACATTCAGCAACGAACACGATCTGGGAGATTACGACTCGAAGCGACACGCTGCTCTGACACTGCGTGAGCTTGAGCAGTATGTCGCACTCGACATCGTCGGCTCCTATCATCAATCGATCCATAGTGGCCTTGGTCGACCGCCAATCGCTGTTTGGCGGGAACATGAGGGAGAGATCCCACTTCGACTGCCAAAGGACCGGCGTCGCTTCTGGCTCACCTTCCTACCCGAGCAAGAGCGCACCTTACGGCCGACCGGCATTCACCTTTTCGGTCTGCGATATTGGTCAGGGACGCTCAGCGCCGATGTCGGGCGTTCGGACCGGCGCCTGCTTGTCAAATATGATCCGCGCGACATGGCGCGCATCTTCGTTCGACGGCCGTCGGGAAACTTCGTGGAAGCCCGCTATGCCGACGTGACCCTGCCTTCGATCACCCTGCACGAGGCGGTGACCGCCCGACGCACCCTGCTGGCGAAAGGCCGCCGTGAAGTCGACACGCACGCAATAGTCCGCACCGCGATGGCGCAGCGCGAACTGGTCGAAGCGGCGACCAGAAAGACAGCGGCCGCTCGACGCGGCAAGGCTTCGTCAAAATCGAAGGTAGATGATCGGGGATGGGGCTCGCTCCGCGGCGTCGACTCCAGCATACCTGTATCCTTGGTTGAGGATACGGATTGAGCTGGAGTGAATATGACTTATGAAGCATCCCACCTGACCGTCAGCGCCGCGGCGCTGCTTGCCGAAACGGACGAGCGGCGCATTCGCGCGATACGATCACGCCGCTGGGTGCTTTACCCACGCGCCAAGCAGGCGCTCGACCGGCTGAGCACGCTCCTCGATCACCCGCGCGGCACGCGCATGCCCTCGGTCGCGATCTACGGCGACAGCGGCATGGGTAAGACGATGATCATGAAGCGGTTCCGGGATAAACATCCGCCGAGCTTCAATCCTTCGACGGGCACCCTGAAGACACCGGTCCTGGCGATGGAAATGACCAGTCGCCCCGGCGAGCGACGGCTCTACGCCGAACTGCTCACCCTTCTCGGCGCACCACAGCGGCCGCGCGCTGACATCGCTCAGATGGAACAGGCGGCATTACGGATCATGGAAGCGATCGGCGTGCAGGTTCTGGTCATCGACGAGGTGCACAACATCCTCGCCGGAAGCTATCGCGAGCAGCGCATCGTCCTGAACACGCTGCGCTTCCTCAGCAATCGTCTGCAGATCTCGCTCGTCTGTTTCGGAGTCAACGAGGCGCGGGAAGCCATCAGCGGCGACGTTCAGCTAGCCCGGCGGTTCGAGCAGTTCACTTTGAGCCGGTGGGCTGCCAATGAACAGTTCGAAACCCTGGTAGTGTCGATCCTGCGCAATACGCCGCTACGTCATCCCTCTGTGCTTACGCCGAAATCGCTGCGGCGAATTCTACAGATCACTGAGGGCATCACCGCCAGCATCTTCCACATGATCAACAGCCTCGCGGTCGACGCCATCGAGAGCAGTCGCGAGCGCATTACAGACGAAGCGGTCGAAAATTGGGAGCCCGAGTTCGATGCCGAGTCGGCATTCGCATGACTAAGGACACGCCGCTACGGCAATTACCGGTGCGCTTGCCGCCCCACCCTGATGAACTCTTGTCCTCCTGGATTAGCCGGCATGCCGCCTTTTACGCGGTTCCACCGCTGATTATGCTTCAGCATTGCCTGCCGGAGACCTCCTCATTGCGAGCAGCCGATCTCCATCTGAGCAGTGACCAGCAAATCCGTCTGGCCAACACGTTTATCACCGAGCAGTCAGTCATGCGGCGAATGACCTTCGCAGATATCGCGCAATCATCACGTCAACTCATCTCCGCCCGGCCGACACAAATCTGCACGAGCTGCAGCCCTGATCACATGGAGCCTACACCAGTTTTGCGAAGCCAGCTGCTGGGTTGGCGCATCACCTGCCCTCTATGTGGAAGCCCACTCCGGGACGTGGATGGTCGCGAACGCCCCTCCCCCTTCCGGCAGTATCGCGATGCAGTTCTTCGTGGAGAAAAGCTGCTCGACGATGAAGCCGAACGTGGTATCAGCACCTGGGCATCCCCGGCCGGAATTGTACGTCTGCTACTCATGCGGAGAAGAGTGTTTCCTTTCCCCGCCGAGGAAGAACTGTGGCGATTCAGGGTGCTGGGAAAAATCATCCCGGAACTCGACAGGCTACTTGCCGAAATATGCACCAGCTTTCCAACGCCGCAAAATCCGGTGTTGCCTTTGTATTTGCGCCCTGCCCTCATGGCCGGTGTCGCGATGGTGCATTCTGGCGGGGCCGAAATGCTCTTTATGCTGCGGCAGTCCACATTCGGCTTTCACCGGCATCGCTTCGACCGGGAAGCGATGCCATTCTTCATCAAGGCATCCCGAACAAGACACTCCACGCAGATACAGTTAATATGAGAACCCAGAGGTCATCATTCTCATAATTAACTGCCTACGCGAGACGAAATGTCCGCATTCTTGCATTCAACTGCCAAGCGACACCTCGGTTGCTTCATAGAGGAAGATATGCGCGTACCTCGCCCGCTTTTCTATGCGATACGGGGATTTGCAGATAGGTCAACGCCGTTAACGAGGCCAATCGAAGGCCATTATCGTTCCGTATTGTCGCGCATTCGATTGGCGTTTCGTGAAATATTGCTTCTGTCGATTCGGATGCAACATTGCATCTGATCTTACCATCGCGCTTTAGATGGGCGCGATAAACTTCTTGCGGAAAAAGCACCGATGAGCAAAATTAT
This sequence comes from Aquamicrobium segne, assembly GCF_042656785.1. Classification (NCBI taxonomy): domain Bacteria; kingdom Pseudomonadati; phylum Pseudomonadota; class Alphaproteobacteria; order Hyphomicrobiales; family Phyllobacteriaceae; genus Aquamicrobium; species Aquamicrobium segne. The sequence continues at coordinate 418 of NZ_JBHSLL010000030.1, read as the reverse complement.
GTTGCGGTTTCAACCCGCAGTAACCGGAACGGGTGGACGGCAATTGCCAGCATATGATCGCGACCGGAAAGCAAACTACTGGCTCAGCCTGACAGAACTCGCGGAGCCTGCCCGGGCCGCCGAAGTGATCGAAGAGGCATCTGCCGAGCATGGACGAGTCGAGTGGATCGATTTCCGCGTGGTGGTTGATGGGACCGGCCGCTCGGTGCATCTTCATCTTGAGTCCCGAGGTCGGTACTTCACCGGCGCCTTCGCATATATGGTAGTTCGTCGCGTCGTTGGTCACGGCCTTCGCCTCGTAGGAACGCTCAAGGACGGCCCTGATCTAAATGTATTGGCAATGTACGAAAAATGAAGTCGGTGGCACGTGCTCGAACGGTGCAGTTCGACGAACAGAAGATAATTGGCTCCAGCCAGC
>NZ_JBHSLL010000029.1:0-117192 GCF_042656785.1 Aquamicrobium segne | reverse complement strand
GGACTGGAGACGCATTGCCACAAGATATGACAAGCTTGCAGTCAACTTCGCAGCAACATGCTACTTGGCTGCTATCTGCATATGGTGGTCATGATTGAGTCTCGACCCTAGGCCAGCGCAGCGCGGATTTTTTTGGCATTTTCTGCCAGAATCTCCGGTTTTTCCATTTGACCGGAATGTGGTTTCAGGTCGATGTCATCAAAGCGTGGAATGACATGGACATGTAGATGAAACACGGTCTGGCCTGCTGCCGGTTCATTATATTGGGCAATGAAAACGCCATCGGCATTGAAGGCTTTTTTGACGGCACCCGCCATTTTCTGAACCGTTGAAAACAGGGCGCCCAGTGTTTTTGCATCGGCATCAAGCAGATTGCGTGAAGGGGCCTTGGGCAGAACCAGCACATGCCCGGCACCTTGCGGCATCACATCCATGATCGCCACCGTATGCTCATCTTCGTAGACGCGATGAGATGGAATTTCGTCACGCAGGAGTCTGGCGAAAATGTTGGTTGTGTCGTAGGCCATGTTGGTCTGTCGTCCTCTTTTTAAGGGGAAGGATGGGATAATATAAAACGCATGTCATCTCGGATCGACATGTGAATCAAGGGTGAATGCAGTGTTTATGACCTATCTTTACCTGATTGTGGCCATCATATTCGAGGTGGTTGCAACCACGGCCTTGAAGCTGGGCGATGGTTTTACCCGGCTGGTCCCCTCACTGATTACCATTGTGGGATATGGATTGGCTTTCTATTTCCTTGCCCTGACGCTGCGCACCATGCCGGTGGGCATTGTCTATGCGATCTGGAGTGGGGCGGGCATTATTTTCATTACTGCGCTGGCATGGCTGCTGTTTCGACAGGCGCTGGATCTTCCGGCTCTCGTGGGCATGGGGCTCATTCTGGCTGGTGTTCTGGTCATCAACCTGTTTTCCAAATCGGTTAGTGGTTGAAATCGTGTTTTAATCAACGGCAATTTTCCGAAAAGGCGTGTGCTTGCCCAGATAGTCGTGGGTTAACGCCACATCCTGCCGTTCCTGACGCAGATAATCGGCGACCGCACGGCGAAAGCCGGGATGGGCGATATAGTGCATGGAATGGGTGGTAACGGGCTGATAGCCACGTGCCAGCTTGTGTTCGCCCTGTGCGCCAGCTTCCACTGTCTTGAGCCTGTGGGCGATGGCAAAGTCGATGGCCTGATGATAGCAGACCTCGAAATGCAGAAAGGGGTGATCTTCAATGCAGCCCCAATTGCGACCGTAAAGCGTGTCCGACCCGATGAAATTGATGGCGCCTGCAATATAGCGGCCATTGCGTCTGGCCATGACCAGTAAAATATCCTGCGCCATATATTCACTGATCAGCGAGAAGAAATGGCGGTTGAGATAGGGGCGGCCCCATTTGCGGCTGCCGGTATCCATGTAAAAGGCAAAAAAATCGTCCCAGACGGCTTCGCTCAGATCCGAGCCGGTCAGCCAATCAATGGTGATTCCTGAGGCCAATGCTTCGCGCCGTTCTTTCCTGAGCGCCTTGCGTTTGCGTGAGGCAAGGGTGCCCAGAAAATCATTATAGCTGGAAAAGCCTTGATTGAAGAAGTGGAATTGCTGATCGGTACGATGCAGGAAACCGGCAGCTTTTAAGAGCGGCACATCGTCTTGCGGCAAAAAAGTGATATGGGCAGAAGACAATTCCAGTCTGTCGGTGACAAGTTTGACAGCTTCAGCAAGCGCGGCTTTCACAATGGAAGAATTGCTATCTTCTGCCACCAGCAAGCGCGGCCCTGTGGCCGGAGTGAAGGGCACAGAACCCTGCAATTTGGGATAATAGCGCCCGCCCGCCCGCTCAAAAGCATCAGCCCAGCCATGGTCAAACACATATTCGCCCTGACTGTTGGTCTTTGCATAACAGGGCATGGCCCCAAGCAGGCGGCCGTCAGCGTTTTCAAGGCGCAGATGGTGTGGTTGCCAGCCGCTATGGATGCCGACACAGTTTGTTACTTCCAGTGATTTCAAAAATCCATAGGAGATAAAAGGATTGTAGGGGGTGTTCTGCTGTTGTGTCGTGCCGGACAGGCTGTCCCATTCAGCCTGTGTGAAAGCTGACATGCTGGTGGCAATGCGCACCATATGCTTGTCTTTGGCTTCCGCTTTTTCCCGATCTTGATCCTGTGTCATGGTGTTTGTTTAGAGCATTTTGCTCAGGCAAGAGGAAGGGACGGCTCAAAACCTTCAAATGTCATCTGGTCTGCATAACGGGCTGTCAGATCAATGGCTGGCTGGTCGCGAACCGTCCAGGTGATGACCGGCATTGCAAGCCTTTCGCGCACAAAAGAGATAAAGCGGTTCGGCAGATCGGCGGCGGCATAGGAGACAAATGAAATCTCATGCGCCAGCATGGCAAAATGGGCTTCCATTTCATGCTCGTGCTGTCCGCAAGCCGTCAGACCGCCCGCAATGCCGGGCGCATGGCGGGTAAAGTCGCGGATCAGCCAGTGATCAAACGACATGATGGCTACCGGCCCATTGTAACGGGCCAGCCGTTTGCCGACAGCCTCGACAAGCCTGCCATCACGGCCGGGCGTGCCTTTCAGTTCAATGACCAGCGGCGCCTTGCCGCTGACCCGTTCCAGCATGTCATCCAGAGTTGGCACATGATCTTGTGTCGTGCCAACTTTGAGCGCTGTCAGTTCTGCGGCCGTGCGCTGCCAGATGAAACCGTCCTCTCCGGTCAACCGCTTCAGATCATGATCATGAAAAACGACGGGCACGCCATCTGCGCTCAGATGCACGTCACATTCGATTCCATAGCCATGATCGATGGCGGCAGAAAAAGCCGACAGCGTATTTTCCCAACGCTGCTTGTTGAGGTCGTGCAGACCTCGATGCGCGATGGGGCGAGCTGTCAGCCAGGAGAGGGCGGTCATTTTTTACTCGACTTCGATAATGGCCTCGACCTCAACGGCGGCGTTGAGGGGAAGGGCTGCCATGCCAATGGCGACACGGGCGTGTTTGCCGCGCTCGCCAAGGGCTGCGACAAAGAAGTCAGACGCGCCATTGCCGACCAGATGCTGATCGGTAAAACCCATGCCGGTGGCGACATAGACAGTGATCTTGACCAGACGCTTGATCTTTTCCAGATCGCCCAGTGCCGCCTTGGCTTGCGCCAGCACATTGATGGCGCATAATTTTGCCGCTTCCTGACCCGCTTCCAGATCGACATCGGTGCCGAGCAACCCGCTGACGGCAAGCTTGCCATCCTTGATCGGCAGTTGCCCGGAGGGAAACAACAGATTTCCACTGCGCACAAAAGAGACGTAATTGGCAGCCGGTGCTGCTGCCACGGGCAGCGTCACGCCCAGATCACTCAACCGCTTTTCAATTGTTTCGCTCATGGTCATTTCCTATTGCTGAACGGGTTTCTGTGGAAGGTTCGACATAAGGTGCAACTTTTGCCTCGCTTCCGCCATGACTATTTCTATGCTGGCCTTATCGCCACCGTAACGGCTGGCAGCCATAATCGGAGCTTGTACATGCGCAGGTTGCGCCTTGCCTATACCATCTTGTTGCTTCCGATCGGTTTTTCCACCATCCCGGCCCTTGCAGCCCCTGTTTTGCAGCCGCACCGTGCGGTTTACGATGTTTTTCTGGGCAAGGCCTCCGAACGTTCGGGAATCACCAGCATCGATGGCCGCATGGTCTATGAGTTCAATGGCTCGCAATGCGAGGGATATACGGTCCGGTTTCGGCTGGTGACGCGCATTGGCACTGCCGACATGATGCGCATGACCGATCAGCAGACGACCACCCATGAAGACGGGCAGGCAGAGAATTTTTCCTTTGCCACAAAAACCTTCATCGATCAGCAGCCGGAACAGGAGGTGAAGGGAAAAGCCCATCGCCAGAAGGATGGGATCAGCATCGATATCGACCAGCCGGAGCCGGTTGAGGTGAGGCTTGGGGCCGCGCAATTTCCAACGCAACATATGATTGATCTGATCGAGCGGGCGCAAAAGGGTGAGAGTTTTTATGAAACCAGCCTGTATGATGGTTCGGAAGATGCCGATCAGGATATGCTGACCACCATCGTCATCGGCAAGCCCGGCCTGACCGGGCAGGATGATCCTGAAATGTCTGTCCTTTCCGGGTTGGAAAAAGAGGAAAGCTGGCCGGTCGATATTGCTTATTTCAAGCATGAAAACAGTGGCGGCGGTGAAGAGACACCCGATTACCGCATCAGTTTTCGCATGCACTCCAACGGTCTGACACGTAATCTGAAGATGGATTATGGTGATTTTACCATGAATGGCAGGCTGGTTGATCTGGCCCTGTTTGATATGCCGGACCCAAAGGCTTGCAAGAAATAAAGGCTTGTAAAAAATAGGGTGCAAGCCTGCCCCTGTTGCATTTTTTGTCACCGCCCTGTATAGGCGCACCCATTCCACACACGGATTTTGGTTTCGTCTCGGGAGACATCCGAAACGACACCTCCGGTGGCGTGAAAGAATGATCCTGTAAAGGGTGATCTGAAACGCCGGTATCCGTGGAGGCTAACCGGAAAGGAAAACAAAAAATGGCTTTGCCTGATTTCTCTATGCGTGAGCTGCTTGAAGCTGGCGCACATTTCGGCCACCAGACCCATCGCTGGAACCCGAAAATGGCCCCCTTCATCTACGGGGCCCGCAACAATGTGCATATTATCGATCTGTCGCAGAGCGTTCCGCTGCTGCATCAGGCGCTCAAGCAGGTCTCGGACGTGGTTTCGCGCGGTGGTCGTGTTCTGTTCGTCGGCACCAAGCGTCAGGCTTCGGACATTATTGCTGACGCTGCACAGCGTTCGGCCCAGTATTATGTGAATTCCCGCTGGCTCGGCGGCATGTTGACCAACTGGAAGACGATTTCCAACTCGATCCAGCGTCTGCGCAAGCTTGATGAATTGCTGGCTGGCGAAGCTCTGGGCTTCACCAAGAAGGAGCGCCTGAACCTTGAGCGTGAGCGCGAGAAGCTCGACAAGGCTCTTGGCGGCATCAAGGATATGGGCTCGACCCCGGACCTGATGTTCGTGATCGATACCAACAAGGAATCAATTGCCATTCAGGAAGCCAAGCGTCTTGGTATTCCCGTTGTCGCCATCATCGATTCCAACTGTGATCCGGATGTGGTCGATTTCCCGATCCCCGGCAATGATGATGCTGCGCGCGCCATCCAGCTTTATTGCGACCTGATTGCCCGTGCCGCCATTGACGGCATTGCACGCCAGCAGGGTGCGCTTGGCATGGATATTGGCGCTTCAGCCGAGGTTCCGCTCGAACCGGCTCTGGAAGAGGCGCCGGCTGCTGATGCAGCTCCGGCTGTTGAGGCCGCGCCGGAAGCCTGAGCCAAACGCCAGAGGTGCTCTAAGGGGCTTTCTTTTACAAAAAAGCCCGGGCTCTCTGAAATCAGACGCGCTCAAGCGTCCGGGCATGGCGCATCGCTGGTTCTTGGCGGTGCGCATTTTCGTTTCTGAAACAAGAGGCAAATCATGAATATTACAGCAGCAATGGTCAAAGAACTTCGCGAGCTGACCGGCGCAGGCATGATGGACTGCAAGACAGCCCTTGCCGAAAACAATGGCGACATGGAAGCCTCTGTCGATTGGCTGCGCAAGAAGGGTATTGCCAAGGCAGACAAGAAGGCCGGCCGTACCGCAGCCGAGGGGCTGATCGGCGTGGCGCAGGGTGAGCGGGCGGCTGCTCTGGTTGAGGTCAATTCCGAGACCGACTTTGTCGCACGCAATGAGGCATTCCAGGAAATCGTGCGCAATATTGCGTCTGTGGCGCTGGCTTCGGGTGACACGGAAGCTGTTGCAGTGGCCAATTATCCGGGTTCGGACAAGTCGGTGACCGATACGATCAAGGATGCTGTGGGCACCATCGGTGAAAATCTCGGCTTCCGCCGCTCGGCAAAGCTGACAGTTTCGCAGGGCGTGGTTGCCAGCTATATCCATAATGCCGCTGCCGATAATCTGGGCAAGCTGGGCGTTCTGGTCGCCATCGAGACTGCCGGTGATGCCGACAAGGCTGCCGCCTTTGCCCGTCAGGTGGCCATGCATGTTGCCGCAACCGGCCCGCTGGCGCTGGATGTGGAGGCTCTTGATCCGGCGGCCGTTGAGCGCGAGCGCAACATTTTTGCTGATCAGGCGCGCCAGTCCGGCAAGCCGGAAAACATCATTGAAAAGATGGTCGAAGGCCGTTTGCGCAAGTTTTATGAGGAAGTCGTGCTGCTCAAGCAGGCTTTTGTCATGAATCCGGATGTGACCATCGAGCAGGCGCTGAAAGAAGCTGAAAAAGATATTGGTGCGCCAGCCAAGATTACCGCCTATGTGCGTTTTGCGCTGGGCGAGGGCATTGAAAAGGAAGAGAGCGATTTTGCCGCCGAGGTTGCAGCAACCGTAAAGCAGTAATTTACCGCTCTTTAGAGCGCCGTGCGTCCTGTCGGACGCACAAAGGACGCTCTAACTCTTTGAATGAGCATCGGAATTATCCAAAAACCGTTCCACTTTTTGGTCCGATGCTCTAGACACTCTCCCAAGGGCGCTGCGTGACATCGTGGCGCCCTTGGTGTATCGGCGTGTATCGGTTTGGTTCTTCATACAGTCGAGAGGGGCCAGCGCAGTTGATTTTACGGCAATGGTAAACTTTGAGGACTATATGACGGCCACGCTTTCCTACCGACGTGTATTGCTCAAGGCGTCGGGCGAGGCCCTGATGGGGGACCAGAAATTCGGCATTGATGTTTCTGTTGTCGACCGCATCGCCTCTGATATTGCCGAAGCGCGCAAAATGGGCGTCGAAGTGGGCGTGGTCATTGGCGGCGGGAATATTTTTCGGGGTCTGGCCGTTGCCTCCAAGGGTGGCGACCGGGTGACGGGCGACCATATGGGGATGCTTGCAACCGTCATCAATTCGCTGGCTTTGCGCACGTCACTGGTCAAGATCGGTGTGGATGCGGTTGTTTTGTCGGCAATCGCCATGCCTGAATTGTGTGAAAGCTTTTCACAGCGAAAGGCCACCGCCTATATGGATGAGGGCAAGGTGGTCATTTTTGCCGGCGGCACCGGCAATCCGTTTTTTACCACCGATTCGGCTGCTGCCCTGCGTGCTGCTGAAATTGGCGCCGATGCGCTGTTTAAAGGCACACAGGTTGATGGTGTCTATTCGGCTGACCCGAAAAAAGACCCTTTTGCCACGCGCTTTGATCATATCAGCCATGCCGAAGTCATCAATCGCGGCCTGTCAATCATGGATACGGCTGCAATTGCTCTTGCGCGAGAAAACAACATCCCGATAATCGTCTATTCCATCCATGAGCAAGGTGGATTGGGCCAGATTCTAAGAGGCAAGGGCCGTTGCACGGTTGTTGCCGACGAATAAGAGCGGCCAAGGGCTGATAAAGATATTTTTTGAGTTCTGTATACGTTACGAGCCTGAATGAAGAGGCTGAGGAGAAGATCATGAGCGGCAATTTCGATGACCTCAAGCGGCGCATGGATGGCGCAATCAACGCTTACAAGCAAGATCTTGCCTCGCTGCGCACCGGGCGCGCTTCCGGCAATCTGCTCGATGCCGTTCAGGTGCCTGCTTACGGGTCTGCCATGCCGATCAATCAGGTGGCGACGGTTTCGGTGCCTGAACCACGCATGATTGCCGTGTCTGTCTGGGACAAGACCATGGTGGGGGCGGTTGACCGCGCCATTCGCGAGGCAAATCTTGGCTTCAACCCGATTGTTGATGGGACGAATTTGCGCATTCCGCTGCCGGAGCTGAATGAGCAGCGCCGCAAGGAACTGGTCAAGATTTCCCATGGCTATGCTGAAAATGCGCGTGTGGCTGTGCGCCATGTGCGCCGCGATGGCATGGATGGGCTGAAAAGGTCAGAAAAAGACGGTGAAATCAGTGAGGATGAACTGCACAAGCAGTCTGAGCGGGTTCAGAAGCTGACCGATGAGACCATTGCCTCCATCGACAGCCTGCTGAGCGAAAAGGAAGCGGAGATCATGCAGGTCTAGAGCATTTCATCTGTTTTTCATGAAAACAAGAATGCTCTAGAATCAGGACCTGGGCATAAGCCTGATGCAACCCGATCTGTCGATCTGAAAGCGGACATATGACAAGCCCGGCGCATATTGCGATCATCATGGATGGAAATGGCCGCTGGGCAAAATCCCGGGGCTTGCCGCGTGTGGCCGGACACCGGGCCGGCGTGGAGGCTTTGCGCGATGTGGTTCGCGCAGCCCCCGGTCTTGGCATCTCGTTTTTGACCGTTTACGCATTTTCCTCCGAGAACTGGTCACGGCCAAAATCGGAAGTCAGCGACCTGATGGGGCTGCTGAAACTGTTTATTCGCCGTGATCTTGCCGAACTGCACGGCCAGGGGGTTCGGGTCAGGGTGATTGGCGATCGTGAAAGCCTCCAGCCTGATATTCGCAGCCTTTTGGAAGAGGCCGAGACATTGACGCGCCATAATACGGGGCTGACATTGGTGATCGCCTTCAATTATGGTGGGCGTGACGAGATTGTGCGGGCTGTGCGCAAATTGTCCGAGGCTGTTTTGCAAGGTAAAATCCAGCCGCACGATATTGCCGTGCATGATTTTGCCGCCGCCCTCGATACATCGGGCATTCCTGATCCTGATCTTGTGATCCGCACCAGCGGGGAACAGCGCCTGTCCAACTTCCTTCTGTGGCAGGCAGCCTATAGCGAACTGGTGTTTGTGCCATGCTACTGGCCAGATTTCAGCAGCGCCCATCTTGTCGAGGCGCTGCGCGATTTTGCCGGGCGCGAGCGTCGCTTTGGCGGATTGTCGTCACAGGAGGCCGTATCATCGGCTTTGGCTCGATGAGCAATCTGCAACTAAGAATCATTTCTGGTCTTGTGCTGGCGGCTGTCGCGCTCACACTGACCTGGATTGGCGGCGTGCCTTTCCGGTTGCTGGCGGTCGCCATTTCAGCGGCAATCTTTTATGAATGGGTGCGCATGGCGGGCTCCAGAAACAGGCGGCCCGGCATCGTAGGGTTGCTGCCGGAAGCCTGCATGGCACTGCTGTTGATTGCGCTGTGCATTGGTGTGGCCGCACTGCCCTTTCTCGTTCTGACATTGGTGGCCGTTATTCTTGTTGCAAGTGTAAGTTTGATACGCGGCTGGGGCGCATGGGATGCAGCAGGCATTGCCTATGCAATATTGCCGGGCTTTGCCCTGGCTTTTTTGCGTGGAAGCGAACAGGCCGGATTGCTGGCCATCCTGTTTTTATTTGCCATTGTATGGGCAACCGACACGCTGGCTTATTTTGTGGGGCGCGCGCTTGGCGGGCCAAAGCTGGCGCCTGCCATTTCTCCGGGTAAAACATGGAGCGGGGCGATTGGCGGCACGATAGCCGGTGTTGTCGCCGGGCTTGCGGTTTCTGTTCTTGCGGGTCTTGATCATTATGTTCTGCTTGGGGTGGCCGGGTTTGTCCTGTCTGTTGGCTCGCAGATTGGCGATCTGTTTGAATCCTGGGTCAAGCGACGGCATGGGGCCAAGGATTCCAGCCAGCTCATTCCCGGCCATGGTGGTGTGATGGACCGCGTTGACGGGTTGGTGGTGGCGGCATTGGTGCTTTACGTGCTCGGCAGTGTTGTGGCCACCTCAATAAATTCGCCTGCGCAGGGGCTGTTTGGCGTCTGATATTCCGGTCTTTGATGCAAAGTCATGATCTTGCCGGTTTGGCGCATCATTTTTGTTGAAATCCATACCGTCATGGAGTTTTTGGGGCGGACAGAGGACTTGATTTGAACGAATTTCTGCATGCCCTGTTCAGCACGGATGGCCTTTTGGTCGGCACGCTTGTGCCGTTTTTATTCGTATTGCTAGTGGTCGTCTTCGTTCATGAAATGGGCCATTATCTGGTTGGGCGCGCCTGCGGCATCGGTGTTCAGGCTTTTGCCGTGGGGTTTGGACCGGAGCTTTTGGGCTTTAACGACCGGCGCGGCACGCGCTGGAAGCTGTGCGCCATCCCACTTGGCGGCTATGTGAAATTTGTCGGCGACATGAGCGTGACCTCAAACCCTGCGCAGACGGATGACGGGTTGAGCGAGACGCAGCGCCGCATGGCCTTTCACACACAGGCATTGTGGAAACGTGCTGCAACCGTTTTTGCCGGGCCATTGTTTAATTTCCTGCTGACCATCGCCGTTTTTGCGGTGATGTTTTCCATTCATGGTCGCTATGTGGCTGAACCCATGGTGGCCACGGTCAATGCTGGCAGTCCGGCTGAAAATGCCGGTATCATGCCCGGTGATCGCTTTATCAGTGTCGATGGAACTAAAGTTGAGACATTTGCCGATGTGCAGCGTCTGGTTTCTGGGCGCGGGGGCGATGCGCTGACATTCGTGATGTTGCGAAATGGCCGTGAGGTCAGCCTGACGGCCACACCGCAGCCGATGGAGCAGGAAGATGCGCTTGGCAACAAGATCAAGGTCGCGGTTATTGGTGTGGTCAATGACCAGACATTGGGCCAACCGCGCCTGATTACCTATACGCCGACCGAGGCGCTTGGTACGGCCGTTCTGGAAACTGGCCATATCATTGCGCGCACCGGCCAGTTTTTGAAACGATTCGCTGCTGGCCGGGAAGACAAGTGCCAGCTTGGCGGGCCGGTAAAAATTGCCGGCATGTCGGCGCAGGCCGCCAAGCTGGGCTTTGAATGGCTGGTGCAACTGATTGCCTTGCTGTCGGTGGGAATCGGTATTCTTAACCTGTTGCCGATTCCGCCGCTGGATGGCGGGCATTTGCTATTTTATGCGGTTGAAGCGGTTCAACGGCGGCCTGTATCAGAGCGCATGATGGAATTTGTCTACAAGGCAGGCATGCTGCTTGTTTTGACTTTTATGGGCTTTGTGTTCTGGAATGATTTGTTCGGCTGTTGAAATTGTGAACAAATTCTGGATATTGGGCAGCGTGTTGAGAAGCTGTTTACCATGCTCCAGAATATGCGTGACGTGAAAGCAACGCTGAGGCTTTAAGTAAACACTAATTAACCAGAAGCCTTGCGTGTAGGGAAAATCCGGTTAATACGGTATGGCGAATTGTCGGCAAGTCCGGCTTCTTGCCGTGGAATACGAGAAGGTAAATGAGCCCGATGAAGGCAGCATCCAAGTTTTTGAGCGCCGCTTCTGCGTTGGCATTGTCCACCGCTATGGTCGTTCCCGCCGCATTCACTGTGCAGATGGTGTCTGTTTCCGCTGCTGAGGCGGCTGTGGTGAATCGCATCGAAGTGCGCGGAAATTCGCGCATCGATGCCGATACGATTCGCAATCAGGTTTCGATCAAGCCAGGTCGCTCCTTCTCCGGCTCCGATGTCGATGAGGCAGTCAAGACCCTTTTTGGCACCGGAATGTTTTCCGATGTGCGTATCAATCAGGTCGGCTCGTCGCTGGTTGTGACGGTTTCGGAGCATCAGGTCGTCAATCAGGTACTGTTTCAGGGCAACAAGAAGGTCAAGGACGCGCAGCTGAATGCGGCAGTTCAGCTTCAGCCGCGTGGCGCCTATTCGCAGGCTGCCGTTGATGCCGATGTCGAGGCGATCCAGGATGCCTATCGCCGTGTCGGGCGCGAGGAGGCGACGGTCACCAGCCAGGTGGTCGATCTTGGCGATAACCGCGTCAATGTCGTCTATAATATCAATGAGGGCGGGCGCACGAAAATTGCCGCCGTCAATTTTGTCGGCAATCAGGCCTTCAGCCGTGGCCGTCTTGCCGATGTGATCAACACCAAGCGTTCCAACTTCATGTCGTTCATGTTGCGCGATGATGTCTACAGTGAAGACAAGCTGCGCGCCGACGAGGAATTGCTGCGTCGTTTCTATTACAATCGCGGCTATGCCGATTTTCAGGTTTTGTCGTCCTTTGGCGAACTGGATGAGGCGTCAAACAAATATACGGTTACTTTTACTATTGATGAGGGGCCGCGCTATACATTCGGCGATGTCAGCGTCGATAGCTCGATCCCCGAGATCGAGGCTGCTTCGCTTCAGTCGCAATTGCAGAGCCGTGCGGGCGCTGTCTATAGCGCCAAGGCGGTGGAAGACAGCCTGATTGCGCTGACCGAGACTGTGGCTGAACGTGGTTATGCCTTTGCGCAGGTCACGCCGCGGGGTGATCGTGATTTTGAAAACCGCACCATTTCCGTGGTCTATACGGTCGATCAGGGCGCCAAGGCTTACATTGAGCGTATCGAGATTCGCGGCAACAGCCGTACCCGCGACTATGTTATTCGTCGCGAGTTTGATCTGAGCGAGGGCGATGCTTTCAATCAGGTTCTGGTGCAGCGGGCGAAAAAGCGCATCGAGGGGCTTAATTATTTTGAGCGCGTGGAAGTTTCCACAGTTCCCGGTGCCGAACCCGATCAGGTGGTTCTGGTTGTCGATGTCGTCGAAAAATCGACAGGTGAATTCTCTATCGGTGCAGGTTATTCCACAGGTGGCGATACGCCCGGTGCATCGGTGCAGGGTTCGGTTACCGAGCGCAACTTCCTGGGTCGCGGCCAGTTTATCCGTCTGTCAGCGGGTGGCGGCAAGGATTCGCGCGACTTCATGGTGTCGTTCACCGAGCCTTATTTCCTTGGTCGTCGCATTGCTGCCGGTTTTGATATTTTCAAGTCGACGCGTGAATACAAGCGCTATGAGAGCGAAGTAACTGGCGCAACAGTTCGCTTCGGCCTGCCGATCACCGACAATATCTCGACGCAGCTTGCCTATAATTATTCGCAGGAAAAATACGATTATCGTGATAACTGTGTGGATGATACTACCGGATTGTATGATCCAGCATGTGGATTGCCTAAGGCTATTCAGGATGCTGTTGACTTCGGTACCTGGGAAAAATCTTCGGTCAGCGCCAATCTGGTCTATAACACCATCGATGACATGAAGAGCCCGCATTATGGCTTCTATGCCAATTTGGGCGCGGAAGTGGCGGGTCTTGGTGGGGACGCGAAGTTCGTGAAGTTCACGGCGCGTGGCACAGCCTATCATACGCTGTCTGATGAGATGGATATTGTCGGTCTGGTGACTGTCGGGGCCGGGCATGTGCAGAGCTATGGTGACCGCGAATTGCGTGTATTTGACCATTTCAAAAGCAATGACCGCATCATTCGTGGTTTCGACTATAATGGTATCGGGCCTTACGACATCGGTGCGGGTAACGATGGTCATTTAGGTGGAACGACCTATTTCCATGCCACGGCTGAAGCGCAGTTCCCGCTTCCGGCCATTCCCGAAAGCTTTGGTCTGCGCGGTGCGGTCTTTGCTGATGCCGCAACGCTTTATGGTAACAAGACAACTGGAGCGACATTGGTTTCTACTGACATGGAATGGCGTGCTTCGGTCGGTGTTGGTCTGACATGGGATTCACCTTTCGGTCCGCTGCGTCTTGACTATGCAGTGCCGGTTGCCAAGGAATCGACCGACAGGGTGCAGGAGTTCAACTTCGGCATGTCGACGCGGTTCTAAAAACAGCTTGTGACGGCGGCTTCGGGCGGTCACGCCAGGAGCGGACTGTCCGCGCCAGCGGGATAGTGCTTCAAAATGTCCGATCCGGTGTTTTTTGTGCCGTCACGCCGTTTTACGGCGGGCGAAATTGCTGTGCTGACGGGCTCGACGCTGGCCAATCCTGCCTATGCCGATACAATTATCGAGACGATTGCCTCGGCCACGGAAGGCGGAGACCATGCGCTGGTCTTTGTCGGCGAAAAGCGACATGCAGATCTGATGACGGATTTGCGCGCCGCAGCGGTGCTTTGCCCCATCGAACTGGCTGACAAGGCTCCGGCAGGCATTGCCGTTCTTGTCAATCCGCGCGCCCAGCAGGCTTTTGCTCTGGTTGGCCGCACCCTGTTTCCCGCCGCCGCCACACCGGTCCCTGCCACAAGTGAGCGTGGAATTTCTTCCCAGGCTCATATCGACCCGACAGCCGCTATAGAACCAGGTGCCATAGTCGAGGCGGGCGCCGTTATCGGCCCGGATGTGGCAATCGGATCGGGTACGGTCATCGCTCCCAATGCGGTGATTGGCGCTTCGTGCCGCATTGGCCGCAACAGCTATATCGGTCCCAATACGGCTGTGTCCTATGCGCTGATTGGAGACAGGGCCATTATTCATGGCGGCTCCAGCATTGGGCAGGACGGGTTTGGCTTTGTCGGCGGCGCCAGGGGGCCGGAGCGTATGCCCCAGATCGGGCGGGTCATCATTCAAGATGATGTCGAGATCGGCTCCAACACGACGGTGGACCGCGGGGCAATGGCGGACACCATTATTGGCGAAGGCACCAAGATCGATAATCTGGTGCAGATTGCCCATAATGTGAAGATTGGCCGTGGCTGCGTGATTGCCGGTCAATGCGGCATTTCAGGTTCAGTGACATTGGGCGATTTTGTCCGGCTTGGCGGGCGCGTTGGTATTGCCGACCACATCACGGTTGGTGACAGGGTAGAGGTGGCGGCCTCTTCGGGCCTCATGTATGATATTCCCGCGGGAGAGCGTTGGGCGGGGATGCCGGCGCAGCCAATGCGCGATTTTTTCCGCGAGCTTTCCGCTATTCGCACATTTACGAAATCTTCCAAGAGGAACAGGAATGGCTGACGTGGCTGGCGCCGTGCTTGAAACGGCTGACATTCAGGAACTGCTCAAGCTTTTGCCACATCGCTACCCGTTCCTGATGATCGACCGCATTGTCGAGATCGATGGTGATGATGCTGCGGTCGGCATCAAGAATGTGACGATCAACGAGCCGCATTTTCTGGGTCATTTTCCCGGCCAGCCGGTAATGCCGGGGGTGTTGATCATTGAGGCGATGGCGCAGACTGCGGGTGCGATCTGTATTCGTCGGGCCAATACGGACAAGCCGTCGCTGGTTTATTTCATGACCATTGACAACGCCAAGTTCCGCAAGCCGGTTGTGCCGGGCGATCAGTTGCGGATTCAGGTGCGCAAGCTCAAGAAACGCGGCAATATTCTGAAATTTGCTTGCGAGGGGCTTGTCGAGGGCGCAAAAGTTGCGGAAGCCGAAGTTTCGGCAATGATGGTCGAGAACGGCTGACGAGGACCAATGGAAAATCAGACATATATACATCCGTCCGCCGTTGTGGAAAGCGGCGCACGGATTGGAACGGGTGTGCAGATTGGCCCTTTTTGCTATGTGGGTGCGGATGCAACAATCGAAGACAGGGTTGAACTTGTCAGCCATGTGTCGGTGCTGGGGGCTACGACCATAGGGGCTGGCACAAAAGTTTTCCCGATGGCCACGCTTGGGGCTGCGCCGCAAAATGCCAAGCATAAGGGGGGGCGCACAACGCTGATCATTGGTCCCAATTGCACGATCCGCGAAGGCGTGACCATGCATACGGGTACAGATACCAGCCATGGCGAAACCCGTGTGGGCGCCAATGGAAATTTCCTTGCCTATGCCCATATTGCGCATGACTGTGTGGTGGGTGCCAATGTGACATTTGCCAATGGGGCAACACTGGGCGGCCATTGCGAGATTGGCAACAATGTCAATATTGGCGGCCTGACGGCCGTGCACCAGTTTGTGCGGGTGGGGGATAATGCCTTTATTGGCGGCTGCTCGGCCGTGGTGGGTGACATTATTCCTTTTGCCATTGCAGCAGGCAATCGCGCCAAGCTGCGCGGCCTGAACATTATCGGTCTCAAGCGTTCGGGACTGGAGCGTGCGGAAATTCATCTTTTGCGCCGCTGCTATCGTACCCTGTTTGATCCTGCCCGGCCGGTGGCGGAAAATGTTGAAATTGCCAAGGCCGAGTTTGCCTTTTCGGCAATGGCGATGAAAATTGTTGATTTCATCGACCATCGGGGCAAGCGCCAATATACGGTGCCGCCGCTGAAAAGCGGCGCCAGTGATAGCGATGCCGAGGACTGAGACGTCATCGGGCCTTGTCCATGGGGCTGATAGCCGGGTTGGCATCATTGCCGGTGGTGGAGCTTTGCCGGGCACGATTGCGCAAAGCCTGAAAAAACAGGCAAGCCCTCCTTACATTTTGATGGTTGAGGGCGAGACTGATCCTGATTCCGGTCTTGAGGACTATGATCATGAGGTGATGGTGCTGGAAGATGCGCCTTCGCTTGTCGGGCGCTTGCGCCGCCAAAACATCACCCATGTGGTGATGGCAGGTGAAATCAAGCGGCGGCCGCGTCTTGCTGCCATGCGGCCCGGATTTGGCATGTTGCGATATGTGCCAGCACTTTTACGTGCACTATCCAGCGGTGATGATGGCTTGCTGCGCTTTGTCGTGACATGGCTGGAGGACAATGGTTTCAAGGTGGTGGGTGCGCATCAGATCGTGCCTGATCTTCTGGCAATGCAAGGTCAGTATGGAAAAATTGCACCACAAAAGGCCGATTGGCCCGACATTGAGGCAGGGCGCATTGCTGCTGAAGCCATTGGTGCGCTCGATATCGGGCAAGGGGCGGTGGCCATTGGCGGGCGCGCCATCGCGCTGGAAGGCATAGAAGGCACCGATGCCATGCTGGTGCGTGTGAAGGATTTGCGCGATCATGGCCGCCTTGCCGGAAAGCGGCGTGGAGTTCTGGTCAAATGCTCAAAACCCGGCCAGGAATTGCGCACGGATCTGCCCTCGATCGGACCGCGCACCATTGACGCGGCTCATGCCGCCGGCCTTGCCGGTATTGCCGTCGAAGCGGGAGGCTCGCTAGTGCTGAACGGGCCTGAAATGATTGCCCGGGCCGATGCGCTGGGCCTGTTTGTTATCGGCTTGCCGCCGGGGGAGGTGGAGCATGGGCAGTGAACAGCCTTTGCGCATCGCCATTGTGGCCGGAGAAGAATCCGGTGATCTGCTGGGCGCTGATCTCATTCGCGCGCTGGAGCAGCAGGCAGGGCGCAAGATTGAGCTGGTTGGCGTTGGCGGGCGGCATCTGGAAGCGCTGGGGCTAAAATCTCTTTTTGATGCAAATGAAGTGGCGCTGATGGGAATCAGCGCCATTTTGCGTGATCTGCCGCGTCTTTTGCGCCGTATCGGCCAGACGGCCAAGGCAATTTCGCAGGCCAAGCCGGATTGTCTGATCACCATCGACACACCTGATTTTTCCCTGCGGGTTGCCAAAAAAGTGCGGGCAGTAACACCTTCCATTCCCATAATCCACTATGTCTGCCCAAGCGTGTGGGCATGGCGGCAGGGCAGGGCAGCCGCCATGCGGCCTTATGTCGATCGTATTCTGTGTATCCTGCCCTTTGAAGCGGGGGAACTGGAACGGCTTGGCGGCCCCCCCGGAACCTATGTCGGGCACCGGCTGACACAGGATTTAGGTGTTGCAAGCGCCTTCGCTGCACAAAACAGGCCGCGGGACCTGGCGCCAGAGCGCACCAAAACACTGCTTTTATTGCCCGGTTCCCGGCGCAGTGAAGTGGGCCGCCTGCTTGAACCCTTTGGCCAGACGGTCAATGAGCTTCATGCGCGTGGTCATAATTTGCGTCTTATGTTGCCGACAGTTCCACATGTCGCTCCCATCGTGGAGAAAATGGTTTCCAACTGGCGGCAGAAGCCGGAAATTACCATCACGCAGGATGAAAAATGGCAGGCTTTTGGTCGGGCGGATGCTGCCTTGATTGCATCGGGAACCGTTTCGCTGGAACTGGCCCTGTCGGGGGTGCCGATGGTCTCGTGTTACAGGCTTGATCCTGTTGTCAAACCGCTTGCGCATCTTCTTTTGAAAGTCTGGTCCGGGTCTTTGCCAAATCTGATTGCTGACCGGGCGATTGTGCCGGAATTTTATGATCATCTTGTGCGCCCGCAAATGTTGGTGCGCCAGCTTGAAGCCCTGTTCATGGCAGGTGCAATGCGGGACTGGCAAAAGAGTGGTTTTGACGAGGTGCGCCGCCGGATGGCGACACAACTGCCTGCCGGTGAGATGGCGGCTGAACTGGTTCTAGAACTTGTTGCTCAGAAAAACTGCCGCCTTTCAAACAGGTGAGCATGTTAGATTTTGAATCAACTTGCTTGCCTTTTGAATCGAGAAAATTCTGCAATCATTTGTTTTCAAAAGGCTTTAAGGGCTTGTTTGCCTGTCTGGATTTTTAAAAAACTTCTTTTCCGGTCTTGTTAGTTTGTCTCGAAGTGCGTTACGGAGAAGCCGGTCTGTAACTTCAAGTCGCGTGAGGCAGCCTTGCAAGGTGAGAGTGAACAAATTGCCGGGCTGTCGCAAAATGCGACACATAGCGACATCTATGATGATGACGGCATTATCCGTGCATCGTTTCTTGCCCATATCGGTGCGGCGGTTGCAGATAATGACACGCTAACCCTCAAGCGGGATGTCGCTTCCCTGCATGAGTCCGAGATTGGCGACCTTCTGGAAGCCTTGCAGCCTGATCAGCGTCGTTTGCTGGTTGAATTGCTGGGGGCTGATTTCGACTTCTCGGCGCTGACGGAAGTGGATGAGGCGATCCGCCTCGCCATTGTTGAAAATCTTCCCAATGCGCAGATTGCACAGGCCGTTCAGGAACTCGATTCTGACGATGCGGTCTATATTCTGGAAGATCTGGACCAGGAAGATCAGGATGAGATTCTGGCGCAGCTTCCGTTTACGGAACGGATCAGGCTGCGGCGGTCACTGGACTATCCGGAAGAAAGTGCCGGTCGGCGTATGCAGACCGAATTTATTGCGGTGCCGCCATTCTGGACGGTCGGCCAGACCATCGACTATATGCGCGAAGATCAGGACCTGCCTGATAGTTTCAGCCAGATTTTTGTCATCGACGCCACGTTCAAGCTGCTGGGGGCCGTTCATCTCGACCAGATTTTGCGCACCCGGCGCATGGTGAAGGTCGAAGATATCATGCATGAAACCCGCCATGCCATCCCAGCGACGATGGATCAGGAAGAGGCGGCGCGTGAATTTGAGCAATATGACCTTTTATCGGCGGCTGTCGTCGATGAGGATGAGCGGCTGGTCGGTGTTTTGACCATTGACGATGTGGTCGATGTCATCCAGCAAGAGGCTGAAGAAGACCTTTTGCGTCTTGGCGGCGTTGGTGATGAAGAACTGTCTGACAACATATTGGCTGCTTCGCGCTCGCGTGTGCCGTGGCTGCTGGTCAATCTGTTTACCGCTTTTCTGGCCGCTTCCGTTATCGGGCTTTTTGACCAGACGATTGAGCGGGTGGTGGCGCTGGCCGTCTTGATGCCGATTGTGGCGGGCATGGGCGGCAATGCGGCTTCGCAAACCATGACGGTGACAGTGCGTGCGCTAGCCACCAGAGATCTCGATATTTACAATGCGTGGCGTATTATCCGGCGTGAAATGGGTGTCGGCTTCATCAATGGCATCATCTTTGCCGTGTTGATCGGCATTGTCGCTGCGACATGGTTTGCCGATTTCCATTTAGGCATTATTATTGCCACCGCCATGATCATCAATATGTTTGTGGCGGCATTGGCGGGCATTCTCATTCCGCTGGTGCTTGACCGCTATGGGGTTGACCCGGCGGTTGCCTCCGCCGTTTTTGTGACCGCTGTTACCGATGTGGTCGGCTTTTTTGCCTTTCTGGGACTGGCCTCGCTCTGGTTCAGTTTTGGCTGAAACAAGAATTTAGAACAAAATTGACTTTTACGTAAGCGCCATATGGGTTCTTCTATCTTATGTGAACCGGTCAGGAAGGTCGTGCGGTTACAGAATGCCGATGCTGGAATATTACACCATTACTGAACTGACGCGGGAATTCGGAGTTTCCACCCGTACCTTGCGATTTTACGAGGATGAGGGGTTGATCCAGCCTCATCGGCGCGGACGAACCCGGCTGTTTCGGCCCTCCGATCGTCATCTCATTCGCCAGATCTTGCGTGGCAAGCGGCTGGGGTTTTCGATCAGCGAGATTCGCCAGATCATCGAAATATACAAGGGGCCACCGGCGGAGATTGGCCAGCTTCAGCAGATGATCCGGCATGTTGAAGAAAAGCGTGAACAATTGCGCCAGAAACGCCGCGATCTGGAGGATATGCTGGCGGAACTGGACCGGGCAGAAGAGGCCTGTGTCGAGCGCATGGCTGAACTTGGTGTCACCACCTGATACCAGCATTTTGCAGCCAGATGGCCACATCTGGCGTCGTACAAATGCGACTAAAGCGTGTTGCGATCATTCAAATCCAGCGACGCACCTTTTTTGAATAATCGCGATATTTGCGGCCAAATTTCAGGCCTAAAACCTTTTCCTCAAACTCGATGACGAGTTTTTGTGTGAGTGCGGCAGCAATCAGCGCCAGTGGTAAAAACCACCAATTGCCTGAGATGAAGCCGATGCCGAACAGCAGCCATGTATTGCCCAGATAGATGGGGTTACGGGTGATGGAAAACGGCCCGCTGGTCAGCAGACGACTTGGTTCTCCGAAAGGGTTGAGTGTTGTTTGGGCGCGCCGCATGGCCCGAAATGATGAAATCCAGAGGGCCGCAGCAGCAAAAACCAGCAGCCATCCAATGGCATAAAGTATATTGGCAAATGGACCCGTAAGGCGTGGCAGGGGCATAAACAGGCCAGCCAGGATACTGACGGCGATGGCTATAAGATAAAGCAGCGGTGGCCAGGGAATTTTGCGCCACGCCGGAATATCCTTCATTCTTCTTCTCCCATCACTTTCATATCCGTTTCCAGCGTGCAGATGGATGCCAGTTCCCCAAGGCGGCTGGATTGTCTGGCAGTTTGCGCGCCGCGCATCACATTGTCGAGTGCGCCCTCATCTTGCAGGGCGTTGAACATGCAGGTGCAATAGGTGGTGCAAAAAATCTGATCCCGGCTTTCAAGGCAGGAATGCTCACAGGCGTGGGCAAAGCCGGTTGCGGGGTCGGGTGCAGGGGCGGGCCAGATCAGGGCAAACAGCCACAGGCCGGCAATCAGTACTGGCTGGTGCAGAAGATAAAAGGCCAGGCTGTGCTGCCCGATTTTTACCAGCAGCCGCCCCGGCATCCGGGTAAACTTGCCACCAAGGCGAGCCAGCAGGCCAAAGCTTTGCGCAAACCGGGTGGCTGCCATTCCGGCTAAAACAGCGGCAAACCACGGAAACAACGGAACATAATCATTGGAGCGTGGAGGCATAAGTGAAAGACCGACCCACCATAAAGCCGGGTGGTCAAACAGGGGCTGGCGCAGATAATGGGGGGCGCCTGCCACCACAAGGGCGGCAAGCACCAGTGCCCATGCCCGAAAGCGCAGAAAGGCAAGGCCCAGCACACTGGCCAGCGCAATATGATGCAATATGCCAAAGAAGATGAAAGAGTGAGGCGTAGCAAACCATGTTGCGAGGGTGATGGCGCTTGCGGCAGCCACAATCATGGCCAGTCGCTTGCCAAAGCCCTGCCAGCGTATGCCATTACCATGGGCAAGCACGAGGCTGACACCGACAAGGAACAAAAAGCTGGACGCAATACAGCGTGCGTAAATCTTCCAGCCGCCGAATGCGGTCAGGCCGGGGGTTACATAGTTAAAAAATTCCAGATCCCAGGTGAAATGATAGCTCACCATGGCCAGCAGCGCGATGCCGCGTATGGCATCAATCCATTCAATGCGGCGCGATAATTGTATGGCTGGTTGCATCAAGGCTCCCAATGTGGCGGCAAAAACAGGCTGGGGTGGACTATGTCTGATTCGTCTTGTGTGCTGCGGCTTGCCTTCAGGGTGAGTTTCAGCATGGCTGTTTGATGCCTGTCGTGCAAATAAAATGGCAACGGGTTGGGCCAGAGCCGAAAAGTCTTTGGACACTCTCGTGTTTCCGCCTTTACAGGTCGGTTTCTCCATCACCAAACCAGGCCATAAACGCTACATATGGAAATCGCCAGCTATGGCGGGAGGATTTGTTCGGCGGAGGAATTCATGGCCTTGCATGTGCGCCACCCTATCTGGCTGCGGCAGGTTCGTCCGGCAGGTGCGCGCACTTTCGCGTCGCTTTATACAATGGAATCCTTTGCCCGGGCGATGGTCGCCAGCGTCATTCCCATTCAAGCCTATGAGATATTGCAAAGCGAGCAGGCGGTTTCTGTTCTCTATACGCTGGTGTCGCTGCTCGGCCTTTCGGCAACCCTGTTCATGCCGGTGTTGATCCGCAGGTTTGCCAGACGCTGGGTTTACACGGCTGGCGCGCTCTTTCTGGCCCTTGGCTCATTGTTTTTCATTGTCGATACGCTGGCGGGACAAGCGCTTGGCATGTTGTTTCGTGTCGTGGGTTCAAGCGCGTTGTCGATTACGCTGAACCTTTACATCATGGACCATATTCGCAAGACGGAGTTTATCCGTACCGAATCATTGCGCATGGCCTGGTCCACCTTTGCCTGGACGGGAGGACCAACGCTCGGAATTTTGCTCTATACGCATTATGGCATTTACGCTGCCCATGGTGCGGTGGCGGTTCTTGTGTTCATTTTGCTGGCGATGTTCTGGTATTACCGCCTGAGCGACAATGAGATGATTGTTGCCGGTAAAAACCGTGCGCTCAATCCAGTCAGCAGTATTGGCCGTTTCATTGCCCAGCCGCGTTTGCGGCTGGCATGGCTGATTGCCTTCGGCCGCTCCTGTTACTGGACCACATTTTTTGTCTATGGCCCGCTGTTCATGGTTATTGCTGGTGAGGGGGAACTTGCCGGGGGTTTGCTGGTTTCTGCCGGCAACATTCTTTTGTTTACCGCTATTTTCTGGGGAAAAGCCGGAAAACGCTATGGGGCGCGGCAGGTTATTGGTTTTGCTTTTGCGGCCATGGGGCTCATCCTGTTTGCAGCAGGCTGGGTCAGCACAACCGCGCCCTTGATCACCGGTGCATTTTTATTGTGTGGTGCGTTTTTCACTATTGCACTTGATACGCTGGGTTCCATTGTTTTCATGCGTTCCGTCCGGTCTTATGAACGTTCACAAATGGCGGCGGTTTACCGGACCTATCTTGATTTTGCCGAACTGGCGCCGCCGCTGGTTTATTCGATCATTTTAGTGTTTTTCGGCGTCGGGTCGGTGTTCGTGACGCTGGGTCTGCTGATGGTGGTTTGTGCCGTGGTCAGTTGGCGTTATGTGCCAAGGTCAATGTAAGGGTGCCATATGAGTGGTCTGACATTCATTATCGGCGGGGCGCGTTCTGGCAAAAGCCGTCATGGGGAAGAACTGGTCACCATGCTGCCCGCCCCATGGAATTATATCGCCACGGCTGAAGCTTTTGACGAGGAAATGCGTGAGCGGATTGCCCTGCACCGTGCCCGGCGCGCAAAAGGCTGGCAGACATTGGAGGCGCCACTTGATCTGGCAGGCATATTGGCCGCACAGCCACAGGGGCAGCCGGTTCTGGTGGATTGCCTGACCTTGTGGTTGAGCAATCATTTGCTGGCCGGGCATGATCTGGAGGCTGAATGTGCAAGGCTTGTTGATGTGCTGGCCAGACCGCGCGGCCCATGGTTTGTGGTTTCCAATGAGGTGGGCCAAGGCATTGTGCCTGACAATGCATTTGCCCGCCAGTTTCGGGATGAGGCTGGATGGCTGAACCAGAAGGTGGCTTTAGTTGCTGATACGGTTCTTTTTATGGTGGCGGGCCTGCCGATGAAGGTGAAATAAGTAGCTGGCCTCATCTCGCCAGCCATAAGATTGCAGCTACCAGACCAAACAACCCGATCAGCAGCATATCGGCCAGTCGATAAAGGCGCAGGGCGCACCGGATGTCGTGGGCGTTGAGATCACGGCGGCCACCTTCACCGATGAAGGCGTCTTCAACCTGTACGCCGCCATATATGCGTGGACCGGCAAGCGCCAGCCCCAAGGCCCCGGCCATGGCAGATTCCGGCCAGCCGGCATTGGGTGAACGGTGCTTTTTTGCATCGTGCCGGATGGTGCGCCAACTGGCGCGGGGGTTGGCTTGCGGCATCAAAAAGGCAGCCCCCACAAGCAGCAGACCGGCAAGGCGGGATGCAGGCAGATTGACAAGATCATCAAACCGCGCAGCGGCCCAGCCGAAATTTTCATGGCGCAAAGTGCGGTGGCCGATCATGGAATCAGCAGTGTTGGCGGCCTTGTAGGCAACCCCACCGGCCAGACCGCCCAGCCCGAGCCAGAATGCGGGAGCAACGATGCCATCGGCAAAATTTTCGGCAAGGCTTTCAATGGCGGCACGGCAGACAGCCGCTTCATCAAGCTGTTCAGGATCACGCCCGACAATCATGGAAACAGCCTTGCGGCCGGCTTGCAACCCGCCGCTTTCCAGCGCTGTGGCAACTGCCTCGACATGCTGGTGGAGACTGCGCTGGGCCAGCAGAAAAGAGGCAAGAAGAGCGGTCAGAATAAAGCCGGGCACATCAGCCCCGAGCAGGGTTTGGACACCAAGGGCAATGCCTGCTGGAACAAGCACGATCAAGATGAGCGCCAGCACGCCATTTGCCCGTCTTGCCGCAGCAGAAAAAGAGGGGCGGTTAAGATGCCTATCAAGCAGGGAAATGAGCCTGCCAATCCATGTTACGGGATGGCCGAGGATACGAAAAAGCCAGTCCGGATAGCCGAAAATGCGCTCAACAAGCAGGGAGGTAAAAGCAAGCAGGGCTGACATTAAGGTTCCAGAAAGGGGTGAGGCTTGACCGGGATCGGTTCTATTTCTAGCTGCTTTTGGGGTTGGCTGCCATTGTTCTGATTATTTGCAGAAAAGAGCTTCTGGGGATAAACTCAGCATTTCGATCACAGTGTCAGGACCGCATAGTTTAAGGACACGCAATGCTTTATGTCTGCCCGCTTTCCAAATTGGAGAAAACGGTTTTAAAAACCGGGGCCGGGCGGCTGGTGACGTTGCTGTCAGCGGGTACGGATATGGTGCGGCCCGCTTCGATCAGGAAGCAGGACCATCTTTACCTGCGCATGAACGATATTGCCGAACTGCGTGATGGTTTAACCACCCCCGGTGAGGCCCATGTGCGCGCGCTCATGGATTTTGCGCGGGAATGGGACAGGGCGCGCCCGATGGTCATTCATTGCTATGCAGGCATCAGCCGTTCAACTGCGGCAGCCTATATCGTGGCCTCTGTGCTTAATCCGGCCCGCGATGAGGCAGAGCTTGCCGCCATGCTGCGCTGGTTATCGCCATCTGCCACGCCCAATCCGCGCCTGATAGAGGTAGCCGACAGCTTGCTGGAGCGGCGCGGGCGCATGGTTGCGGCGATCAAAAATATCGGGCGCGGTGCAGAAGCGTTTGAAGGAGAGCCTTTTCGGCTCGACCCGTTCGATTAGAGCGCCGTGCGTCCTGTCGGACGCACAAAGGACGCTCTAACTCTTTGAATGAGCATCGGAATTATCCAAAAACCGATTCCACTTTTTGGTCCGATGCTCTAAAATAATGGTTTAACTCACCCAGTCTGTAAGCTGCGCCTGATGCAAATCCTTGAGCAGGATGACAAATCCTTGTGCCCGATGCTGTGCTGTCAGGCGGCCTTTTTCGGCACTGGCGGCTGCGGCGTTGCCCACCACCCCATGCCTGTTGAGATCACTGGCAATCCACGCAAAGCCATGTGGGCTTTGTGCGTTGAGCAATTTGAATTGTTGCTCAGCCTCGTCGGCGCGGGAGAAAAAATTTTGAGCAAGGCCCATATTGACCAGAGTGGGCTGAAAATGCAGCATCAGCGAGGTTTCAATATCACCGCCATGAATGCCGCGCTTTTCTTCATGCGGACAAAACAGCCCTTGCGGGTTTCCAAAACGCTCCCAACTGGTGCGCACCGCCATCATGGCAAATTCAACACGCAGATTGCGGGCGACAATGCCCATCACCTCCTCATTGCCGCCATGTGAGGTGAGGAGGATCAGTTTGCGCACCCCTGCACGCGCAATGGAAGCGCCAAGCTCACTCCATGCCTCAATGAGATTGGTGGCGGAAAGTGTAAGTGTTCCCGGTGCATAGAGATGCTCATCGGACTTTCCAACGCTTTGTATGGGCAAAATACGCAGATCAAGATCATGGTCGACCATCGGGATAGCGGTGGCCAGCATTCCGCTCATAATGTCTGTATCGGTCGATAGCGGCAGATGCGGCCCATGCTGTTCGATGGCTGCAACCGGCAGGACTGCAATTGTTTCTTCCGGGTTGATATGGGCAAAATCGGATGTTTTGAAATCGCCCCACCAGATTTTTCGTTCATGTGCCACTGTGTGCGGTGTCCTCATTCGATCTTGCCGGTTGCGCAATGCCTCTTTATCACTGGCTGTGTGCGGGGTCACTGAAGAAATGGTCGTCGTGAATGTACCAACAAAGTCAAGACCTGATCATGCTCATGCAAAGAGGTTTTCGTTTTTTCCTGCTGTTGACCGTGCTGATATGCAGTCTGTGTGTCGTTGCACAAGACAGGGCTTTTGCCAAAACGGCAGGACAGGTGGCAGAGCAGTTGCAAGTGTTGCAGGAGCTTGATTCAACGCTTGATGAACTGGAAAAGGATATTGCCGCCCATAGCGATCATGATGCCTCTCTGGTGCGTGTTCGGCTGAAACTTGAAAAAATCTCTGCGCAAGCCTCGCAAGACGCCTTGCCGTTCAAGACAAGGCAGGAGGCAATCAATAGCCGTCTTGAGCAATTGGGCGCGCCCCCTGTTGAGGGGCAGCCACCTGAAACGCCTGCATTTCAGGATGAGCGGCAGGAGCTTGTTGCTGAAAAAAATGACATCAATGCGGTGATTGCAACGACACAGACCGTGTCGGCGCGCGCTCATGAACTGATCGGCCAGATCGCCATGATCCGCCATGATCTGTTTCGCGACACCTTGATGCGGCGTTACCCGCTGGTTGATATTTTCAGCACCAAAAGCGCATCTGACGCCAGCCGGGAATTTACAAGATTTAGCGCTGCTGTTTCTTCTTGGGTGACTTTTTCCTATAAATTCAAATTCAATGCCATGGTGGAAGCCACATTGATGGCGCTTGGCGCCGCCCTTGTCTTGCTGTTTGGCAGTCGCCGGCTTGCTGGCTCTCTGGTCAGGGCAAATCCTGAAACACAGGCTCCACCTTATCTGACCCGGCTTTCAGTGGCGTTCTGGTCAACCTTGTTGCCGGTTGCCACGCTTTCGGTATTTTTCGCAGCAAGCTGGTTCTTTTATCATTCCAATCAACTATTGAGCGGCGATATCGAGCTTTATCTGCGCGCAGCGATGCTGATGGTGGTGGGCGTTTTTCTGGTCAACCGGCTGGTGACGGCCGCTCTGTCGCCCCGGCTGACGCAATGGCGGCTTGTTTCAGTGGAAACGCGGCCTGCGCGCTGGCTGGTGCTGTTGGTGACAGCCATGGCGATTGCCGTGGGGCTGAACGGTTTTCTGGGGCAGGTGGCCATTCAGATGTCATCGCCGCTTTCTCTTACCGTTGCGCGCAGCTTTGTAGCCGCGCTGATTGTGGGCGTCATTTTGATCCTGATCGGATTGGTCAAACCATTTCGCAATCAGGATGGCGGCAGGCGACCATGGCCTGTCTGGCTGCGCTATTTTCTGTTCAGCGTCGGGGCGCTGACCATTGTTGCAGCCCTGTCCGGTTATATCGGCTTTGCCATTTTTGTTTCCTTGCAGATGGTGATGACCAGCGCCATTTTCATCACGGCCTATATCGGATTCCTATGTGCAAGCGCGATTGGCGCTGAAGGCGGATTTGGTCAAACCGGGCTTGGCCGCTGGATGGTTTTACGAGGATATATGCAAGAAACCTCAATGGACCAGATCGGTCTTGCTGTAAGCATTCTCCTTAAAATTTTGGTTTTACTCGTATTTTTGCCGATGGCCCTGTTTATGTGGGGGTTCCAGCCAGAAGATATTCAGGCCTGGGCCTGGAGGCTGGCCACAGGCTTCAGCATTGGTTCCGTGACGATTTCCCTGTTTGGAATCTTGAGCGGCCTGATTGTTTTTGGTCTTGGCTATTTTTTCACCCGCTGGCTTCAGAACTGGCTTGACGGGTCGGTCATGGCGCGCGGCAAGGTCGATGATGGGGTGCGCAATTCCATCCGGCTGGGCGTTGGCTATGCCGGTATTGTGCTGGCGGCTGTGGTTGGTATTTCTGCTGCCGGTATCAATCTTTCCAGTCTGGCGCTGATTGCCGGGGCGCTTTCGCTTGGCATCGGCTTTGGCCTGCAAAATGTTGTCTCAAATTTTGTTTCCGGCCTGATTTTACTGGTTGAGCGCCCTTTCAAGGTGGGAGACTGGATCGTTGCAGGCGATATCAGTGGCACCGTGCGCAAGATTAGTGTGCGCGCCACCGAAATCGAGACTTTTCAGCGCCAGACTGTGATCTTGCCCAATTCCAACCTCATCAACAGTGCTGTTGGCAACTGGACCCATCGCAACAGGCTGGGCCGGGTGGAGATCAAGGTGGGAATTGCCTATGGCAGTAATGCACGGCGCGCCCGTGAAATTTTGACCGAGATCGTTCGCGGCCATGCCTTTGTGCTTAAAAATCCTGAGCCTTATGTGCAATTGGTGAATTTCGGCTCATTGGCACTTGAATTTGAGGTGCGCTTCTTCCTTGCCGATATTACCAACAGCAGCGGTGTGCAAAACGATATTCGCTTTGCCATATTGGAGGCTTTTGAGCGTGAGGGGATTGAAATCCCCTCCTTGCCGCGCACTTACTACCAACTGCCGCAACAGGCGCCATGGCCATTGGATGACGATAAAACCGAAGCAGAATTTGCTGAGCGGCAGCGGCTTGAGGCCGAGCAGGCTGCAAAGGCCCGGAAAAGGCCGCGCCGACCCTCAAAACCCGATCCCGCATGATTTTTGCCTGCTTCAATGGCAATATTGAGGTACAGGCAGGAGATAGGGTCTGGACCCTAAAACCATCGGGATTTCAGGGCTGTGTGGCTTGCGCAAAATACGTCGCGCAGCGGGCTTGCGCGTGTCGCAAACAGGGTGCGCAATTGCCGTTGTCTGGCTTATAGTCCTGCCACAACAGCAGGATTGGAGAGGCGAGGAATGACAGGGTTTCCGAAACAAGCAAAGGTCGTGATTATCGGCCTTGGTGGTATTGTGGGAGCATCTGTTGCCCACCATCTCATCGAGCGCGGATGGGATGATATTGTGGGCATCGACAAGTCAGGGATTCCCACCGATATTGGCTCGACTGCCCATGCCTCGGATTTTTGCTATGCGACCAGCCATGACAATCTGACCTGCTCGACAACGCTTTATTCCATCGATTTCTTTGACAAAATGGGCCATTACGCGCGTGTGGGCGGTCTTGAAATTGCCCGTGTGGGCGATGATACACGCATGGAGGAAATCCGCCGCAAGGTCATGTCGGGCAGGGCGTTCGGCACCCGCGCACGGCTGATTGAACCGGCCGAGATCAAGGAAAAATTCCCGCTGATCGAAGAATCACTGGTGCAGGGCGGACTTTGGGACCCTGACGCCGGGCTGGTCATTCCGCGCTCGCAAACGGTGGCTGGCAAACTGGTCGATCAGGGTGAGGCCAGCGGCAAATTACGGGCTTTTGCCAATACATCCGCACGTTCGCTGGTGATTGAAGATGGCCGCATCAAGGGCGTGGTGACGGATCGCGGCACGATCATGGCCGATCATGTGGTGGTGTGTGCGGGCCTGTGGGGGCGGCTGATTGCCGAAATGGCAGGCGAAGACCTGCCGGTCATGCCGATTGACCATCCGCTGACCTTTTTTGGTCCCTATAATGAATTTGCCGGCACGGGCAAGGAGATCGGCTGGCCGCTGCTGCGCGATCAGGGCAACTCGGCCTATATGCGCGATACGGGGGATCCCAAAACCGCTGAAGGCGGCCAGATCGAATGGGGCTATTACGAAGAGACCGAGCCGCGTCTGGTGCATCCGCGCGACCTGCTGGAAAAGGAGGAGGCGCGGCTTTCGCCTTCGCAGCGCGACCTTGAAATGGACCAGATTCTGGCGCCGCTCGAACGGGCCATGGAACTGACGCCGATCCTTGGCGAGCTTGGCTATAATGAAAGCCATTCCTTCAACGGTCTGTTGCAGGTCACCACCGATGGCGGCCCTTCCATGGGGGAAAGCCAGAAGGTGCGGGGGCTGTGGTATGCGGTCGGCATCTGGGTCAAGGATGGTCCGGGCATGGGCAAGCTGATTGCTGACTGGATGACGGATGGGCGCACCAGCGTAGATCATAACCGCATTGATTATGCCCGCTTCCAGCCGTTCCAGTTTGAAGATCAATATATTGTCGAGCGCTGTGCTGAGACGGCCCGGAAAGTGTATAATCCGGCTGTCCATCCGCGTGAGCCGTTTTCCGGTGGCCGCAATATCCGCCGCTCGCCTTTTTATGAGCGTGAGAAAGAGCTTGGCGGCTATTTCATGGAACTGGGCGGCTGGGAACGCGCCCATGGCTATGCGGCCAATGAACATCTGCTTGAAAAATATGGCGATCGGGTTCCGGTGCGTCAAAGCGAATGGGACAACCGCCATTTCTGGCGTGTGTCCAATGCCGAACATCTGGCCATGAGCGATGATTGCGGCATTATCAACCTGTCGCATTTTGCCATGTATGATGTGGAAGGCCCCGATCATGTTGCGCTGATGGAATGGCTGTGTGCGGCCAGAATCGGCGGTGACGCCAATATTGGCAAGGGCATTTATACCCACTTCCTCGACGCGCAAGGCATGGTGCGCGCTGATCTGACGGTTTTCCGCATGGGTGACCGCTGCCGTGTTGTCGATGGTGCGGATGCCGGCCCGCGCGACTTTACCTATATGAAGCGGGTGGCGCAGGATAAGGGCTTTGATGTCACCATTACGGATGTGACAGAAAAATACATCACCCTTGGCATATGGGGGCCGAATGCGCGCACCACCTTGCAAAAGGTGGTGGAAGATCCTGATGGGCTTTCACTGGAAAATTTCCCCTTTGCCGCCATCAAGCCGATCCGTATTGCGGGCAAGACTGTCACGGCGTTCCGCATTTCCTATGTCGGTGAACAGGGCTGGGAGCTGCATATGGCTTATGAGGACGGGCTGGCGGTTTGGGATGCGCTGCGCGCTACCGGGGTGATTGCTGTCGGTGTCGAGACTTACGCCAATACGCGGCGCATGGAAAAGAGCCTGCGTCTGCAAAATGGCGATCTGCTGACCGAATATAATCTGCTGGAGGCTGACCTTGCCCGCCCGAAGGTGAAAGAGGCTGATTTTTGCGGCAAGGAAAAACATCTGGAATACAGGGCGCGTGAGCATCAGATTGCCATGCTGTGCACGCTGGTGATGACCGAAAATGTCGATGCCAATGGCATTGCCCGCTATCCGGTCGGTGTCATGCCGGTGGTCGATCCGGCAACCGGTGAGGTGCCGGTCGATGAGTTGGGCCGTCGCTCTTATACGACCTCGGTGGCCTATGGGCCGACGATCGGCAAGAATATCGCATTGGCCTGGCTGCCCTGGTCCTATTGTCAGGAAGGGCGCAAGCTGGCGGTGGAATATATGGGCGAAACCTATCCAGTCGAGATTGCGGCAGTTGGCTACAAGCCGCTTTATGATCCTGAAAATCTCAAGCCGCGAAGCTGATCAATAAAAAGCCCCGGTACTTGACCGGGGCTTTTGTTTTCAGGTGGTTGCAGGCTGTTTGCGTTCAACCCGCTCCTGCTGGGGGGAGCGCGCATAAAGCTCCCGGTAGCATTTTGAAAAATGTGAGGCCGAGACAAAACCGCAGGCAATGGCAATCTCAACCACCGGCAAGGATGACTGCATGAGCAGATGGCGGGCGCGGTCGAGCCTTATCTCCAGATAATAGCGGGCTGGTGAGCGTCCCATTTCAGAGCGGAACAGACGTTCAATCTGGCGGCGCGACAGGTCCACATGGTCGGCAATCTCGATCAGCGATAATGGTTCGGACAGATTGGCTTCCATCAGTTCGATAATCGTCAACACCTTGGAGTTCTGCACACCAAGCCGGGCGCGCAAGGGCAGGCGCTGGCGGTCGGTGGGGCTGCGCACACGGTCGGTCAGCACCTGTTCGCAAACGCGGTTGACGATATTGTCATCGAAATCCTCGGCAATCAGGCTGAGCATCATGTCAAGGGCGGCGGTCCCGCCAGCACAGGTGTAGATATTCTGGTCGACCTCAAACAGGTCGGCAAAGACATTGACCTTGGGAAAGGCTTCCGAGAAACCGGGCAGGTTTTCCCAGTGAATGGCGCAGCGCTTGTTGGAAAGCAGGCCCGCAGTTGCCAGAATATACGCCCCCGTACACAGGCCGCCAATGGCGACACCGCGATTATATTCCTCGCGTAGCCAGGCAAAAACAGACCTTTGACTGTATTTTTCAATGTTAAGGCCGCTGCAAACAATGGCCATGGAAGGCCGGTCGAGCCTTGACATCTTCCTGCGCTCTTCCTCAAGCGAGGTGTCAACCGCACATAAAACGCCGTTGGAAGCCCGCACGGGTTCACCATCTATGCTGGCCAGGCGCCAGCTATAGGCTTCAAAACCCAGCATCCGGTTGGCCGACCGCAAGGGGTCCAGCGCGGTTGCAAAGGCAATCATGGTAAAATCCGGGACCAGAAAAAAGACGAATGACCTTTTGATCGTCTGTTTAATGGTGTTCAAAATATCCTCCCGGACAAGCAGCAGACAGACTGTCGCATAAAAAAATAGGGTCAGCAGGAAAATAGCGTCCTGTCAATCGTCTGGGATGAAGGCGGCTGGGATAAGGATGACAGCTTCTGACCTTAGAGCAACGGGCGCTCTGACGAACGCAGCTTCCGTTGCTCCAGTTTTTTTTAGCCGCATTGTTGCGACGTCAGACGATTCTGTCTGTACTCACAAAATGCTCTAAACAGAAAGCCGGATGCTGCTGTCTTTGCACATGTCAAAAACAGCGCTTGCCAGATTTATGGTTAGTAAACCCCTTTATTGACGCCGTCTTGCGGCGCGTTCCTCGCGTGAGCGACGACGGGGGGCTGTTCCCGTTGCGCCTTCTACCCCTTCTTCAGCCGCTGCCTTTTTGGGTGGCAGCTTGACGGTTTGCGAAAGATGCGGGAACGGATCGACCTTGTTGGGCAGCGCCATGGCATCGATAAAAAGCTTTTGGAAATGCGGCTCCAGCGCAGTTTCAATTTTTTCGATTTGCTTGACCTGTTCTTCAATCTCACGTCGGTGATCGCGGTTGAGCAGGGCCATCAGCGCGCCGGTGCCCGAAGCATTGCCCACGGCCTTGACGTCCGTCAGATCGCAATCGGGAATAAGGCCGAGAACCATGGCGTATTTGGGATCGATGAAGGTGCCGAATGCGCCGGCAAAGCGGATCATGTCAACATGATCCACACCCTGCTTTTCCATTAACAGCTTGATGCCGGCATAAAGGGCGGCTTTGGCAAGCTGGATGGCGCGTATGTCATTTTGGGTGACTGTAATGCGCGGTTCACCGTCGCGCAGCAGATAAGAGAAGGTGCGGCCATTTTGAAAGATGCGCGCCGAGCGTGCCGCCAGATCGCCATTGATCACGCCATCCTCGGAAATGATGCCCGCCAGATACATTTCCGCCACCACCTCGATGATGGCCGATCCGCAAATGCCGGTAACGCCAACTGCCCCGGCAGCTTCTTCAAAACCGTCCTCATCGGACCATTTATCAACGCCGATAATGCGGAATTTCGGCTCCAGTGTTTCAGGGTCGATGCGTACACGTTCAATCGCGCCAGGGGCCGCGCGCTGGCCCGATGAAATTTCAGCTCCTTCAAAAGCCGGACCGGTGGGCGAAGAGGCGGCAACAACACGTGTGCTGTTGCCAAGAATGATTTCGGCATTGGTGCCGACATCGACCAGCAGCATCATGCGCTCCTGACGATAGGGGCCTTCCGACAAGGCAGCCCCTGCCGCATCGGCGCCGACATGGCCAGCGATACAAGGCAGCGTATAAAGGCGCGCGCCGTAATTGAGGTTGATGTCGATTTCATGCGCCTGATAATCCATGGCGCCTGAAACGGCCAGCGCAAAGGGGGCTTGCCCCAGTTCGGTCGGGTCAATGCCGAGAAACAGATGATGCATGATCGGATTGGCGACAAAAACCGCATCAAGAATATCGTCGCGATTGACGCTGGCTTCCTCGCAAACCCTGCCGATCAGTTCATTGACGGCTTCACGCACCGCCTTGGTCATGGCTTCGCGACCGTCCGGGTTCATCATCACATATGAGACCCGGCTCATCAGATCCTCGCCAAAGCGGATCTGTGGGTTGGGTGCGCCCGATGAGGCAAGGATGCGGCCTGACAGCAGCGATACCAGATGCATGGCGATGGTGGTTGAGCCAATGTCGCAGGCAATGCCGTAAGCCTCGTTTTTCAGGCCCGGCCATATGGCGATGATGCAGGGACGTGATGTCTCCATATCGCGATGAATGGCGACGGTGACACCCCAGCCTTCCTTGCGCAGCAGACCTTGTATCTGCGGTACGATATGGGCTGCAATCAGTGGGTCTTTCCAGCCCCAGTCCTGTTCCAGAACCAGCTTCAGACGGTCGAGATCGCCAAGCGGCTTGTGCATGTCGGGCTCGTCAACTTCGACATAGCAAAGCTGAATGGCCGGATTGCGCTCAATATGGCGATCAACGGCAG
The DNA here is from genome assembly GCF_042656785.1 of Aquamicrobium segne. Classification (NCBI taxonomy): domain Bacteria; kingdom Pseudomonadati; phylum Pseudomonadota; class Alphaproteobacteria; order Hyphomicrobiales; family Phyllobacteriaceae; genus Aquamicrobium; species Aquamicrobium segne. Next base: position 82,603 of record NZ_JBHSLL010000029.1, on the reverse strand, counting down.
CCTTGCGCACCACTTGTGCATTGATGACCGTGTCTTGCGGCACATCGACCACAAGATCACCCTGAATGGTGGCCGAACAGGAAAGCCGCCGACCTTCCGGCAGGCCGCGCACACGCTCATAACGCTCTTCCTTGGCGCCTTTGGGCGAGATGTTTTCAAGCAAAGAGACGATCTGGTGCTTGGCAAAATTGCCTTCTTGCACTTCGATCTGGCACCGTCCGCAGGTGGCGCGCCCGCCGCATACGCTTTCCACATAAACGCCAAGCTGGCGTGCAGCATCGAGCACGGGTGTGCCGATGGGAAAACGGCCCCGCTTGCCCGAGGGCATGAACAGGACAAGAGGATCGGTTTTGTCGGACGCTGCGTTCACCGGATTTTTTCCTTTATCCTGAAACTGACCTTCTGGCTTCACGGCCGCCGCGGCGACGCCCGCCTCCAGGAACTGCCGCCCCGTCACCGGCAGATGCACTGTCGGCTGCGGGTGCAAGCACAGCACCGGGCTTATAGTCCTTGTAGGTTTTGATCCAGTGCGTGCAATCCTTGTCTGTGCCAGCCAGCACATTGGCGCCACGCACAGCCTCCATTTCCTGTGGGCGGCATGGATTCATGATGGCCGAAGTCATGCCAGCCCCGATCACCATGGGAATAAAGGCTGAATTGATGCCATGGCGATGCGGCAGGCCAAAGGAGATATTGGACAGGCCACAGGTTGTGTTGACCTTCAACTCCTCGCGCAGGCGGCGCAACAGCGCAAACACCTGACGACCGGCATCTCCCAGCGCGCCGATCGGCATCACCAGCGGATCAACCACCACATCATGGGCGGGAATGCCGAAATCAGCGCAGCGCTCGACAATTTTTTTGGCGACCGCAAAGCGCACATCCGGGTCCATGGAAATGCCGGTTTCATCATTGGAAATGGCAACCACGGGCACATTGTATTTCTTCACCAGCGGCAAAATGGCTTCCAGCTTTTCTTCTTCGCCGGTGACCGAATTGATCAGCGGGCGGCCCTTGGCAACTTTCAACGCAGCCTCAATGGCTGCGGTGACCGAAGAATCGATGGCAAGCGGCAGATCAACGAGATCTTGCACAATTTCCAATGTCTGAACCAGAAGGCCGGGTTCCGTGGCATTGGGATCGACAGCCGTAACACCGGCATTGATATCAAGCATGGTGGCGCCAGCAGCAGCCTGTTCCAGCGCATCCTTTTTGACGGTCTCGAAATTGCCTTCAATCATTTCAGCCGCAAGTTTCTTGCGCCCTGTCGGGTTGATGCGCTCGCCGATAACGCAAAAGGGCTGGTCGAAACCGATGACGATTTCCCGGGTCGCGGAGGCGACAATGGTGCGGGTCATGCAATATCTCCGTTGGGTGAGAGAAGTTTCTTGTGTTTGACTGTGTAATTTGTCGGTTTCAATGCGCGCTCTTGACCATATCAACCTGTTTTTGGGGTTCGTTTTCGCCAAGAATTTCTTCCAGCCGCTCGGCAACCAGTGCATCATCGGGGCGGGCTTCGCGCTTCCAGGGACGACGCCCCTTGAGCACGCCCGATTCATCGACGATTTCAGCGACAAATTCTTCCTGCCGATAGGCCATCACATGTACGCCTGAGACACCGGCAATGTCCTTGACCTCATTCATGATGTCGATGCACAGGCGCTTGCCTTCAGCCTTCTGATCCTGAGCGCCTTCCAGACGTTTGATGATGCTGTCTGGAATATGGATGCCGGGCACGTTGGAGCGTATCCATTTTGCCGTTTTGGCTGAAGCCAGCGGGCCGACGCCGCACAGGATGAAGGCTTTTTCAGTCAGGCCAAGATCGGTGGCCTGCTGCATGAACTCACGAAACATGGGCACGTCAAAGCAATATTGCGTCTGGATGAACTGGGCGCCGGCGGCAATTTTTTTGGCCAGGTGGATGGCGCGGAAATCATGGGGCGGGGCAAATGGATTGACGGCAGCCCCTAAAAATACCTGTGGCGGCGTGGTCAGCTTGCGGCCGGACAGGAATTTGCCATTGTCACGCATCACGCGGATGGTTTCCAGCAATGAGGTCGAATCCAGATCAAAGACCGGCTTTGCTCCGGGCTGATCGCCTGCCTGTACGCCGTCTCCGGTCAGACATAAAATATTGGCGACCCCCATTGCTGCTGCACCTAAAACATCGCCTTGTATGGCAATGCGGTTCTTGTCACGGCAGGCAATCTGCATGATGGGTGCATAACCCATGCGGGTTAAAAGAGCGCAGATGCCGACCGAGGACATATGGCAATTGGCGCCTGAGGCATCCACAGCATTGATGCCATCGACCCAGCCGTCAAAAATTTTGGCGCGGTCGTAAACATCTTCAGGGTCGGCGCTGTCAGGCGGATTCAATTCAGTGGTGACGGCAAATTCACCACGCCGCAAGATCCGCTCCAGCCGTCCGCGCGAAACATGGCCGGGCAGCGGTTCCAGAGGCAGATGTGCACCAGCCGGGTTTTCATCCGGGTATGGGGATGTGCTCATGGCGTTGTCTCCGTTGCAGGAGAGGCTTTGGCGGCCGCTTCACGGGCAGCGGCTGCCTGTGCGGTCACCCGCAACCAGGCCGATGTTTCACGCAGTGACTGATCGACCGGAGGCTGCACATTGAGAATGGCGTCACCATGGACCATATTGCGCGAGCCTTCCCATGCCTTGACCCATACACAAGGCATGTCAGGCTCGACCTCGCAATTGCCGTTGGCGCGCACCCCGCCACAAGGGCCATTGCGCAATTGCTTGGGGCAATTCATGGGGCATGACATGCCGGTGGAGGACAGGATGCACTGGCCACACATGCGACAGTCGAACATGAAACCCTTGACGCGCTTTTCGACAAATTTGACCGGCGCTTCCACGCGCCCATAGCCTATCGCGTTCCACACAGGGTGCAGAAGCAAGAACAGGCTTGAAAAGCGGGCATAGACCCATTCCAGCAGACGTGAATGACGGATCGACCACAGGCGCACCGAATAGCGGCGCTGCACACGCCGCTGTGGTGAGATATCAGCGGGCTTATATGCGCCCTGAGGCTGAGTGGGGGCTTTTTTAGCCATTTTCTTTGCCGCCTGCCTTGGCAAGGGCAACAAGGCGCTCGCGGTCGTAACTGGCTTCCAGTTCGGCTGCCGCCTTGTCGGCCTCGGCATCGATATCGTCACCGACAGGGACCGGATCGGCCTTGCGCCATTCGGCCAGATAATCGCCGCTTTCGGCAGCACCTGAGCGCATGGCCGCCATGTCGATGGCCTCGGTAAAGCGCAAGGACAGTTCACGCTTGGCGTTTTGACGCCCCTTGCGAACAATGACCTGGGCAGGAATATCACGCCAGTAAAGAACAATCAGGTCAGCCATGGGCAATACTCTTCATTTGACTGCATGTCCTGGTTCTTTGTCAGAAGTGACATGCCTTAAGATGTTCAGCATTGCCGTAATGGTGGGGGTGCTGCTTCTCATGGGGCGACGCACGAGTACTCAAAAACGACGCTGAATGCGACATGCCTCCTGGCCGGTGACGCAAACAGCGACAAATCGTTCAATGTTCATTTAAGCGTGCGACCTGCGCAAGGCCGGAAACAAGATCGCCATAGCCGGTGGCGCGCCGTTCATAGGCAAGGCCAAGCATTTTTGCGGCATTTTGCGCCACCACATCAAGGGCCGGATCATCGGTCTGGGCCAGATAGATCAGTTTTTCATAATTGCCGAAATAATCGGCAATCAGTTCCGGGTGACGATCAAGACCGAGCGGCTTGATGAAAAAGGCCTCGAACTGGCGACACAGAAAATCAGTCATGTAAAATGACATCATGTCTGCATCCTCGATTTTGCGAAAGGCTTCAAGCCCCTGATAAAAGGCAAAGCAATGGGGTCCGGCCATGCGCTCAACCCCGTGTTTTTGACAGATGACATCAAGATGGCCGCCAGTGCCGCAATCGGCATAGCCGACAAAAATATGCGCATAGCCATCGGCCTTGGCCTGTTCAATGGCCTTGTCCATGGCCGGGGCAATGCGATCCGGGTAAAAATGATAGTCTGCGGGCAGGCAGGTCAGGTCGAGATGGTGCAGGCCAAGCTGTTTTTTGACCGCCAAAATCTCTTTTGCAAGCATGCCGCAGCCGATAACGAGGACGCGTTCAGGCTTGAGAGCAGGCTCGGGGGCAGGTTGGGCGGCAGGCCCGAAGGCAGGGTTGAGGGTGGTCTTTTTGTCCTGTTCTTGTGCTGTTGCCATGAACCAGTACTCCCGCCCATGCCGCTTAAGAATGTGATCAACCGCTTCTCTTCAGATCTGCACTTCTGAATATGGGATGAACAGGGCCATGCTGCAAGGCACAGCCCTGTTCGTGTTCATCAGGCGGAAGCCTGTGCATTATGGCGGCGTTTCATGAAATCCTTGGCGGTTTCGACGGCAACAGCCGCATCGCGGCAATAGGCGTCGGCCCCCACAGCCTTGCCGAAATCCTCATTGAGCGGCGCGCCGCCGACGAGAACCACATAATCGTCGCGAATGCCCTTTTCCTTCATCGTGTCGATGACGACCTTCATATAGGGCATGGTGGTGGTCAAAAGGGCTGACATGCCAACAATGTCGGGCTGGTGCTCGGCAATGGCGTCCAGATATTTTTCGACCGGATTGTTGATGCCAAGGTCGATGACGTCAAAGCCTGCGCCTTCCATCATCATGCCGACAAGGTTCTTGCCGATGTCGTGAATGTCACCCTTGACGGTGCCGATGACCAGCTTGCCCTGTTTGGGCGCGCCTGTCGCCGCCAGCAGAGGGCGCAAAATGGCCATGCCTGCCTTCATCGCATTGGCTGACAGCAGCACTTCGGGTACAAATAAAATGCCATCGCGGAAATCTTCACCGACGATGCGCATGCCTTCAACCAGCGCCTCGGTCAGCACCTTGTAAGGGATCCAGCCGCGTTCAAGCAAAATGTTGGTGCCTTCTTCGATCTCCTCCTTGAGACCGTCATAAAGGTCGTCATGCATCTGCTGAACGAGTTCCTCGTCAGAAAGTTCAGAAAGAATGATCTCGTCGTCGGCCATGATTTGCTCCCACCTTAAGCCGCGTCTGTTGCCACTGTCTTTGCGGGCAAATGATCGCTTGCCTAATAGCTATATGAATGCATGCTTCCGGCTATAGCTGATTTGCGACTTCCGACAATGGGAAAGCGACTGAAACAAAATGATTGGCAAAAGCTGCGGCTTCTGTCGATTTTACGACAGTCCTTGGCGCTGCAAAGCCGTTTTGGCGCGGGGGCTTGGTTACGATCCAAGTTTAAGGGTGACGATATGTGCGCCAGACCGGTTTTCAGGGAAATATGATCATGAGTGATAGTGTGACAGACAGTCAGGAAGCCGTGAGCGATCAGCAAACATCAGGCGGCAGACGCGGTCGTGGTGCAAGTGGCGGCGCTGCAGCGCGCCGCGCCGCGCGCGCAGGCAGTGGCCCCGGCACCCAGCTCACCTACATTACCCGCAAGCTGAATGTTTACGAGGTTCTGGGTGAAGAAGGTCTGGAACTGATTGAAAAAAATGCCGATACGGTGCTGGAAGAGACCGGCATCATCTTTCGCGATGATGCTGAGGCGCTGGAAATGTGGAAGGCGGCGGGGGCCGATGTTCGCGGCGAGCGCGTTCATTTTCCAAAGGGCCTGTGTCGCTCCCTGCTAAAGACTGCACCTTCCAGCTACACCCAGCATGCGCGCAATCCGGCCCGTTCAGTCGAGATTGGTGGCAACAACACAGTGTTTGCCCCGGTTTATGGACCGCCCTTTGTGCGCGATCTTGATGGCAATCGCCGCTATGCGACCATCGAGGATTTCAACAATTTCGTGAAACTTGCCTATATGGCCCCGTCGATTCACCATTCCGGCGGCACGGTGTGCGAGCCAGTCGATGTGCCGGTCAACAAGCGCCATCTGGATATGGTCTATTCACATATCCGCTATTCGGACAAGCCGTTCATGGGGTCGGTCACCGCCCCGGAGCGCGCCGAAGATACGGTCGCCATGGCCAAGATCCTGTTTGGCGATGATTTTGTTGAAAACAATACGGTGCTGACCAGCCTCATCAACGCCAATTCGCCCATGGTGTTTGACGAAACCATGCTGGGGGCGGCCAAGGTTTATGCGCGCCACAATCAGGCCTGTATCGTCACGCCCTTCATTCTGGCAGGTGCGATGAGCCCGGTGACGGTCGCTGGTACGCTGACGCAGGTTCTGGCTGAAGTTCTGGCTGGTGCTGCCTTTACCCAATTGGTGCGCCCCGGTGCGCCGGTTTTGTTTGGCACTTTTGCCTCGTCCATTTCCATGCAGTCGGGCGCGCCGACCTTTGGAACGCCCGAACCATCGCTGGTCTCTTATGGGGCTGCCCAACTGGCGCGGCGGCTGAAACTGCCCTTCCGCACCGGCGGATCGCTTTGCGCCTCCAAGGTGCCCGATGCGCAGGCCGCCTATGAAAGCGCCAATACGTTGAACTCCACGGTTCTGGCCGGCACCAATTTCGTGCTTCATGCCGCTGGCTGGCTGGAAGGGGGACTGGCCTCCTGTTATGAAAAATTCATGATGGATATTGACCAGTTGGGCATGCAGCAGAAATTCTGCGAAGGTGTCGATCTGTCAGAAAACGGGCAGGCAATGGATGCCATCAGGCAGGTGGGGCCGGGCAGCCATTTTCTGGGCTGCGACCATACACAGGCCAATTTCCAGACGGCGTTTTACCGCTCATCGGTGGCGGACAATAATTCCTATGAGCAATGGCTGGCGGAAGGTGAAAAGACCGCACCGCAGCGCGCCAACCAGTTGGCCCGCCAGTGGCTGGAAAATTACGAGGCGCCTTTCCTTGATCCCGGTATTGATGACGGGCTGAAGGATTTTATTGCTCGCAAGAAGGAATCGATGCCCGACGCTTTCACTTGAAAAGAGCCCGATTCCGGCCGGGCTAAAGTGGCCAATATCATTCACAAGGAAGTCTGGCGGAGTGCATTTTCCGACCCGGAGCAGAAATGATGTGCCATGGCTGATGTAAGCCGTGGCACATCTCAATGGTTGCAGCAGATCGCAGATGATCTTGCCGCCCTTGGGCTTTTGCTGCGTGGCGGGTTCAATTTTGGACCCGATGAAGACAGCCCGCCGGCAACGGGAAGCGAGCGCGCACAAGCGGTTTTGCTTGTCGGGCAGGCGGGCGCAGCACCCTGGCCGCATTTCAGGTGCTGGCAAAAACGCACACAAGTCAGCATAAATCCGCTCGATACATGGTCGCGTGAGGTGATTGGCGAGATTGCCTTGCGCATTGGTGCAAGGTCTGTGTCTCCCAATGACCGCCCCTTCCTGCCATTTCAGCAATGGGCAATGCGGGCGGAAGGGATAAAACCCTCACCGCTGGGCATTCTCATGCATCCGCAATATGGACTTTGGCATGCCTATCGCGGCGCGTTGCTTCTTGATCATGAAGTTTCGATTCAAGTGCCTGAGGACGTGAATCACCTTTGTGACACATGTGTTGGAAAACCTTGCCTGAAAGCCTGTCCGGTCAATGCCTATTCATTGCAGGGTTTTGACTATTTGGCCTGTCTGGAGCATGTGCGTGGCCCGGAAGGTCAGCCGTGCAGGACACAAGGCTGCCTTGACCGCAACGCCTGTCCTCATGGAGCAGAATATCGTTATCCTGAAGATGTGCAGGCCTATCACATGGCTGCTTTTGCCTCGCTGCCATCGGCTTTGTGATTTGCATGAATTTTGCCGACATTGACAGGGTTGCCTGTGCGGCCTACCGAGCCTCTTTCCCGGCGCTTCTTTTTCTCTTTCAGGTTTTGTCCTTTCATGACCTCTCATAAGGCAAGTGATGCCCTTGCAGGGCAGTGGGTTGATGTCGAGGCAGATAATGTGCTGCCTGCGCCGTCGAAATTTTCCAGTCCGGCTGCCCGGTTGCTGTTTGCCATCAGTCTGGTTCTGATTGCCCTCAATCTGCGGCCCATTTTTTCTTCGCTTTCGGTGGTTCTGCCGGAGGTGATTGCTGACACCAGCTTGTCAACGGTTGGCGCAAGCCTGCTCACCACGCTTCCGGTTTTATGCCTTGGACTGTTTGCACCTTTTGCACCGGGTCTTGCGCAGCGTTTTGGCGCAGAACGCATCTTGATGGCCGCGCTGGCGCTGGTGGCTTTTGGTACGGCCCTTCGGGGGATTGATTCCATTGCCCTGTTGTTTTTCGGAACTTTTGCAGCAGGTGCGGCAATTGCTGTTGCCAATGTTTTGCTGCCGGGTGTGGTCAAGCATGACTTTCCTGAAAAAACCGCCATCATGACCGGCTTTTATACGATGGCGATTTCCGGTGGCTCGGCCATGGCGGCCGGGCTGACCCTGCCGGTTTCTCATGTTCTAGGCTCGTGGTCTGCTGCATTGGCCGCCTGGGCCATTCCGGCCTTGTTGGTTTTGTTTTTATTTGCTCCGCAGGCGCTGCGCATAAAACCGCAGGCGACCCGGTCCGGTTTCAAGGTCAAAGGCTTGTGGCGTGACCGGCTTGCCTGGCAGGTAACCATCTTTATGGGTCTGCAATCGGCGCTGGCCTATTGCGTATTTGGTTGGCTGGCTCCCATTTTGCGCGAGCGTGGTTTTGAGCCGACGATTGCTGGTGGTATCGTTTCCCTGTCAGTGATGGTGCAGGTGATAACCTGCCTTGGTGTTCCGTCTCTTGCCATTCGCTGCAAGAACCAGCGCGGCGTGAATGTCATTTTGATGGTGTTTGCAACGGTTGGGCTTTTGGGCATGATGTTTGCGCCCGTCTGGTCGGTTCTGTTTTGGGCGATCATGCAGGGAATCGGGCAGGGCGGGCTGATTGCGGCGGCAATGATTGTCATTGTGCTGCGTTCACCTGATCCGCATATTGCCGCGCATCTGTCGGGCATGGCGCAAGGTGTGGGTTATACGCTGGCGGCAACCGGCCCGTTATTGTTAGGGCTGATCCGTAGCTGGACCGGAAGTTTTGATGCTGCCGCCCTGCTTATCATTGCACTGGGGCTGATAGGGGGGCTGGCAGGCGCCGGGGCTGGCCGCAACCTGCATGTTCATGTGCATATTGTAAAATCGCAAGGCCGTGAAAAGCTCAAACAATCAGCTTCTTGAACGGCGGCGCTCACGCCTTGCCTCATCCTTGCCTGTTTCATTGGCGCTGGCCGGTTTGTTGCGCAAGGGGCCGATACGCTCGACAATCGTCTCAAGATCGGGGCGATCAGCCTTTATGTGGCTGTCGAGTGCCTGGCGCATGGCAGCCAGATGGGCAAAAGACGTGCCGCAGCAACCGCCGATGATCTTTGCGCCAGAATCAACCGCCAGCCGCACATAATCGGCCATCAGCTCCGGTGTGCCGGAATAGCGGATTTCCGAGCCATGAAATTCAGGAATGCCGCAATTGCCTTTCACGATGACGGTGGCTTCAGGCCTTTCCTGTGTCATATCAAGCAGCGAGGCTAAAATATCGGAAGCGCCAACGCCGCAATTGGCCCCCACACCAATGGGGGCCTGTTCCAGCCCGTTGGTTACGCCATGAATATCCTTTGGCAGCAGCCCCATCATGGTGCGGCCTGCCGTGTCGAATGAGCCGGTATAGACATAGGGCAGACCGACACGGATGGCAGCTTCAGCCGCCGCCCGGATTTCGTCCGGGGCAGACATGGTTTCAATCCATGCCACTTCGGCACCACCTGCCTTCAGCCCTTCAATCTGTTCGGCAAAAGCCTCGACAGCTTCTTCATAGGTAAGCGCCCCCAGCGGCACCAGAAGCTCTCCCGTTGGCCCGACAGAGCCTGCAACAATGATTTTTCGGTCAGCTTCGGCAGCCGCTTGACAGGCAATTTCAGCCGCACTCCGGTTCAACTCATGCACCCGGTCTTGTGCATGATGCAGTTTCAGCCGGTGGCGGGTGCCGCCGAAGGAATTGGTCAAGATGATGTCGGCCCCGGATTCGATAAAATTACGGTGCAGCGCCAAAATCGTATCAGGCGCTGTCGCGTTCAGCAGTTCGGGCGCCTCGCCAGCTTCCAGCCCCATGGCAAACAGATTGGTGCCGGTTGCCCCATCGGCAAGCAGCACGCCTTTTTCAGCAAGCAGTGTGTCGATCGGATTTATCATGGGATGCCCAGCTTTCAGCGTGAATTTTTTCAGACATAGGAAGTTGCGAGCCGGGCCGCAACTGGCATTTTTGCCTGTGCTTTGGTAAGATTGGTTCATGTGTTCGGCTGTGAACCTTTCTGTAAAGTGGTTTGTCGCGGTGAAAGTATCGCCGCGCACCCGCCATGCCGAACTTTTGCGCCTCTGCGCGCGCATCGGCTATTCACCCCACGCCCCGACCTGAAATCCACCCCGGCAGTTTGCCGGACAGATTGAAGGAAACAAGGGTAAGAACATGACCTATCAGAATTATTCGCTGAAGCAGCTTCAGCAGATGGATGCCACCCATCACCTCCACCCCTTCACCGACCATAAGGAATTACGGGAGGCGGGTTCGCGCATCATCACCCGCGCCGAGGGGCCTTATATCTACGATCTGGACGGGAATGAAATTCTCGACGGCATGGCCGGCCTATGGTGCGTCAATGTCGGCTATGGCCGCGAGGAACTGGCGCAGGCCGCCTATGAGCAGATGAAGGAACTGCCCTATTATAATTCCTTCTTTAAATGCTCGACACCGACGCCGGTTCTGTTGGCTAAAAAACTGGCGGAACTGGCGCCCAAAAGTCTCAATCAGGTATTTTTCGGCTCCTCCGGTTCGGAAGCCAATGATACGGCCTTGCGGTTGGTGCGCCATTACTGGGCGCTGGAAGGCAAGCCGGAGAAAAACCGCATCATTTCACGTAAAAACGCCTATCATGGCTCGACTGTAGCGGGCGCTTCGCTGGGCGGTATGGAGCCGATGCACAAGCAGTTGGGTGGTGCGGTGCCCAATATTGTTCATGTAATGATGCCTTACGCTTATGAACTGGTGCTGCCGGGCGAAAGCGATCATGAATTTGGTCTGCGTGCAGCCAGAGCGGTTGAGGATGCCATTCTGGAAGCCGGACCGGAAAAAGTTGCAGCCTTTATTGGTGAGCCGATCATGGGGGCAGGTGGCGTAAAAATTCCGCCGATGAGCTATTGGCCGGAGGTGGAACGCATCTGCCGCAAATATGATGTGCTGTTGATGCTTGATGAGGTGATTACCGGCTATGGGCGCACCGGCGAATGGTTTGGCGCACAATCTTTCGGGGTTGAGCCTGACACCATCACCACGGCCAAGGCTTTAACCTCGGGCTATCAGCCGCTTTCAGCGCTTCTGGTGGGCGACCGTATCGCCAATGTGCTGGTCGAAAAGGGTGGTGAATTTTATCATGGTTACACCTATGCCGGACATCCGGTGGCCTGTGCTGTGGCGCTTGCCAATCTCGATATTATTGAGCGGGAAGGGCTGGTGGAAAGGGTGAAGAATGACACCGGACCTTATTTTGCGCAGGCGCTGCGTGAACGCCTTGCCGATCACCGTCTGGTGGGAGAGGTTCGCGCCTTTGGCCTGATGGGGGCGATTGAAATCGTCAAGGACAAGGCAACCAAAGAGCGTTTTGGCGGGGATGGGGCTGCGGCTGTGGTGGTGCGCGATCATGCGATTGCCAATGGCATGATGCTGCGCGCTACGGGAGACACGATGATCTTGTCGCCGCCGCTGATCTGGACACGGCAGACGATTGATCTGGCCTGTGAGCGGATCGGCAAGGCGCTCGATCTGGCCGAAAAAGATTTGTTAGGCTGATTTTACAACAGCCAAAAGCAAAAAAACCGCGCTCTGCAAGGAGCGCGGCTTTTCTTCGACTACGCAAGGCAGTTTGCCGACTTCAACGCTTGCCAAACTGCTAGAGCATTTTGCAATCAGACGGAATCGTCTGATGTCGCAACAATGCAGCTAAAAAAGTTCTTAAAGCGTGTCGCGTGAATCTGAAAGATCGCGACACGCTTTAAGTTTACACGGAACTTTATGCTCCGGTACGCACAACCTGATCCGGAGCCTGAGCGGTTTCCCGCTCTGGAAAAGTTTTAGTGCGACATCGTTACCGGAGAGTTAGCAAGAGCTTAAGCAAGTCTAAATTTATGATATTTTTGGCTGTTTTCGGAAGAAAGACTTTACAGGTCCAGCACCAGCCGCAGCGGATTTTCCGGATCGGCCAGTAATTTTATGGCCAGCGCCATGCACACCAGCACCAGCAATGGCTTGATCAGGCCGGAGCCAATCCGCATCGCCAGTGTTGCACCAAGCCTTGCCCCTAAAAATTGCGCAATACCCATGATCAGGCCGATTTTCCAGTAAATGACCCCGGCAATGGCAAAGACGGCAAATGCGCCGATATTGGTGGCGAAATTGAGAAATTTGGTGTGGGCGGTGGCTTTCAAAACGCCGTAACCGGCAAGTGCGACCAGAGCCAGCATGTAGAAGGAGCCGGTGCCGGGGCCAAACAGGCCATCATAAAAGCCGATGGCTGGCACGATCATTGCCATGAACAGAAAAGGTGACATCCGTTCATTGCGGTCTGTATCACCCATATTGGGCTTGAAAGCGAAATAAAGCGCAATGGCGATCAACAGGACAGGAAGTATGGCCTGCATGAGGGTTGCGGGCACGATTGTGGCGGCCATGGCCCCCAGCGCACTGCCAAACAGGGCAAGCATTGCCGCAGGCAATTGGCTGCGTAATTTGACATGGCCTTTGCTGGCATAAGCAATGGTTGCAGAGCCAGAACCGAACAGACCCTGCAATTTGTTTGTACCCAGTGTTTCCACCGGCGGCATTCCGGCCAGCAGCAGCGCGGGAATCGTGATGAGGCCGCCACCGCCTGCAATCGAATCAATAAGACCGGCAATAAAAGCAGCCAGCGCCAGCAGGACCACAATATCGGCGGTGACTTCAAACATTTTTGTACCGGGAGAATAAGATGCGCAAGGGTAATGTATCCTGCACAGGATGTGGTGTTTCGCAATGATTATAACCGGTTGCGGATTATAAAAGTGGGATGTCCTTTTTTGCCGAATGCTTTAATTGTAATTGCTTTACTGCATGAAGGGGTTTGTCATGGCTTTTGCCTTTCTGGATCATGTGCGCAATCTGTTTGAGGGCGACCCCGGGGTGCGCAAGGTTGCCGATGATCCGGTGCTTTCAGCCGAATTGCTGATGCTGTTTCGCATGATCCTGGCCGATGGTTCTGTCAGCGCTGCCGAGATGGAGACATTTCGCCGTATCTGTCGCGAGGCTTTTGCCATTCCAGAAGCCAGCATTGACGGTGTGATCGAATATCTCAACGAGGCGGGTTATGAGACGACGGCTGCGCAGGCAATTGTGCTGTTTCGGGATCTGCCGGTGGAGCGCCGACACATCCTTGCCCGCCATATGGCTGCCATTGCCAAGGCCGACACCCATCTTGCCGCCAATGAGGTTCGGTTGTTGAAACGCACACTGGATGTGCTCAATGTCGATCCAGCCGATATTTTCAACGGAAGAGATTGATGCGTAATTTGGCTTTGTAAAGGGCGGGAAAGGCGGCGCGCGCCGTTCGCGCGCCGTTATAGCATTTCTTTGTTGCACTCAGCTTGTCGATTTTTGTGCCGCAAGCTCCAGTTTGCGCGTTTTGCGCAACCGAAATGCCAAACGGCGCAAGTTTGCAAATTTCTCGCCGGGCTGAGTCATTTTCTGTTCGCCCCAGGGCGTCCAGAGCATAGGGGGACGATTGCTGTCCTTGGCCGTCTTCATTCAAGCCTCCCTTATCAACAAGACACGCAAAGTGTAACACATTGTGCGGGAAGGTGAAGAGCGTAAGCGCACGGTGTCGGTCGTGATCTAAAGCCTGTCTCCCGAGACTTGAGAACCAGTTTCGGGATAAAGACATGCGTAAAAACAAAGGGATAGAGCATTAGAGGTGATCCTGTTTTCACCGAAAATGCTCTATGCTCTGAACCTGCGGCGGTGCTTGCTGATCTGCCAGCGCTTGTGAAACCACATCCATTGGCCGGGGTTCTCACGCACCCAGCGCTCGACCACATCGGTAACAAGCTGCGTGGTTGCCCTGACATCGACATTGCCGTTCGGTCCCCGCGGCAGATCGAGCTTTTCTTCAATCTCAAGCCGGAACCGGTTGTTGGGAAGGCGGATGCAGCGCGCCGGATAAACATCGCATTCATAATGGCGCGCCAACATGCCCAGCAGTGGATTGCTTTGGCAGATACGGGAAAAAAACTGTGTCTCGACACCCTTGGTGAATTTCTGATCGACCAGCACCCCGACATTGCCGCCCTGATCCAGAATTGAAGCCAGCGCAAAGGAGGCCCCGCTGAGCGAAGGCAGCAATGCCCCCATATTGGAAGAGCGCATCGACTGGATATAATCGGCAATATAGGGATTGTTGGGCGGTCGAAACAGCGCCGTCACCTTCATGCCGAAACTGGCGGCGGCCACCGGCAGTAATTCAAAATTGCCGAGATGGCCGGTGAAAATGATATGCGGCTTGTCTTCCTGCGCAATACGCTGAAACAGGGCAATGCTTTCAGGTGAAACTTCGATCCGGCCGGGTTTGCCAGACCAGGGATCAAGATCAAACAGCTTGTCGAGAAAAATATATTCTGCGCCAAGACGGGCCATATTGCCCCACATATCAAGGGCAATGGTTTCAAGCTCTGTCGGGCTTTTTTCAGGATAGGCGTGCGCCAGATTGTCCAGTGTGAGCCGATGGCGACTGGTCAGCGGGCCGATGCGGCGCGCCATGCGGTCGGTGAAATTGAGGGCTTTATCTGCTGGCAAAAGCCGCAGCACCGTCATGAGGCCGATGGCAAGCCTTGCCACCAGCCAATGACGGATTTTACGAATGCGCTGGCTTGTGCGGAATTTCAGTTCACGCCGCCAATTACTGGGGGAACCGGAAGCCAAGGCAATAATCCTCAGCCGACGTTGAGAATGATCTTGCCGAACACGTCGCGCCCTTCCATGCGTTTAAGCGCTGTATCGATGCCGTCGAAATCAACTGTCGTGTCAATCACGGGGAAAACCTGTCCGGCTGCCATTTTTTGCATGGCATTGGTCATGTTTTCCATGCGGCAGCCGAAGGAGCCCAACAGCTTCAATTGTTGCTGGAACAGCATCATCAGGTTCATTTCGGTTGAAACGCCGGAAGTCGAGCCGCAGGTGACAAGCCGGCCACCGCGCTTGAGGCACAGCATCGAGCCAGCCCATGTGTCCTTGCCGACATGCTCGAACACGACATCAACGCCTTTTTTCTTCGTCAGCTTGCGCACAACACCTTCAAAGCGGTCTTTTCGGTAATTGATGACGTGATCGGCGCCCAGCGCCTTTGCCTTTTCGATCTTGTCATCAGAGCCGACCGTGGTGATGACGGTGCAGCCCATTTTTTTGGCAAGCTGGATGGCGGCAGAGCCAATGCCGGAGCCACCGGCATGGATTAAAATGGTTTCGCCCGGCTCAAGTTTTGCATTGTCAAACAGCATATGTTCGACCGTGCCGAAGGTAACGGGAGCAACGGCTGCGCCAATGGCGTCAACGCCGGGAGGGGCGGGCACCAGAAGGCGGGCGGGCAGGTTGATTTTTTCCTGCGCAAAGCCATCCAGATGAAAGCCATGCACGCCGGAAACATGTTCGCACAGATTGTCGCGCTTTTCGCGGCAGGCCCGGCACAGTCCACAGGTGCGCGCCCCGTAGATGGAAACAAGCTGGCCGGGAAGGAGAGAAGAGACGCCCGGCCCAACCGCCTCGACCTCACCGGAAGCTTCTGCGCCTATGGTGAGTGGCAGCTTGCGCTTGGCAAAAGCCATGCCGCGCCAGCCCCACACATCGATGTGGTTGAGTGCAACTGCCTTGATGCGCAATGTTACCTCACCCTGTCCCGGAGGTGGCGGGGGGGCAATCTCCACACTTTCCAGACGGCGGTCTTCGATCAATTGCAATGCGCGCATCGCGGGATGCTCCATATCAGTGCATGAACGGGCAGCAGAACCTGCCTATTCATGCAATTTACGTCACAACAGGGGGATTAGACGGGTTCGCGCGCCATGACAAGGCAGGTGTTTTGTCCGCCAAAGCCAAAAGAATTGGACAGGACCGTCTGCACTTTTGCCGTGCGTTTCACATTGGGCACGACATCAAGTGCAATTGCCGGATCGGGATTGTCGTAATTGATAGTGGGCGGAATGACACCTTTGCGGATGGTCATGAGCGAAAAAGCAGCCTCGATTGCCCCGGCGGCAGACAGGGTGTGGCCGATCATCGACTTGTTGGACGAGATGGGAATGGTGTTGATATGATCGCCAAAGACGGTTGAAAGCGACAAATGCTCCATCTTGTCGTTTTCGGGCGTCGATGTGCCATGGGCGTTGATATAGTCAATGCCATCTTCGCCAAGCCCTGCATCGGCAAGGGCGGCGCGCACGGCGGCAATGGCGGGCGAGCCATCCGGCTTGGAGCGGGTGCGATGGAAATCATCGGCCTTTTCACCGCAACCCTGAATGATGCCCAGAACTGTTGCGCCACGGGCACGGGCTGCTTCCAGCGATTCTAAAACAAGGGCGGCAGAGCCTTCGGCTAGCACAAAGCCATCGCGATCCTTGGAAAAGGGTTTTGAGGCTTTTTCAGGCACGTCATTATTGGTGGAAAGGGCTGATAACAACGAAAACCGGATCAGCGCTTCGGCGGTGGCCGAGCCGTCTGCACCGATGGAAAGGGCCCGGCTGGCTTCGCCGCGTCGGATGGCTTCAACGCCAAGCTGGATGGCGGTTGCCCCGGAGGCGCAGGCGGTGGAAAGCGTGATCGGCAGTCCGGTTGTGCCAAAATGATCGGCCAGACGGTCAGCAATGGAGGCAAATTGCGCAGAATCAAACATTTCCAGCGAATTGAGATTGCGTGCAACCTCTAAAAGCCGGTCGGATGCCGGTTCACGATTCCCGCCCTTATAGAGCGCAAGGCGGTCATGCCAGTCGAGTTCCACCGGCGGGGAAGCCAGAAACAGCGGCCCGCCAAATTCGTCAATGGCAAGGCCTGCTTCTTCTATGGCCTCATTGGCTGCGGTTTCAGCCAGCTCATAGGTGAGGGCGCTGGCCCCTTTTGAACTGGAGCTTAAAAAATCCACCGTCCCGGCAATTCTTGTGTTGAGATGTTCGACGGGAAAACGGGTGATGGGGTGAATGCCGGATTTTCCCGCCGTCAGCGCTTCCCAATTGTCTTTTTTGCCCACGCCCAGCGCTGTCACCACGCCAATGCCGGTGACGGCGACGATGGGGCGTCCAAGATGATCCGTAAGTTTTGTCATGTCAGGCTGGTTCCCATGTCAGGCTTTGGCCTCAATCTGCTGCGCTGACCAGCGCCATGCCCTCAAAATGGTGATAGCCGACGGTCGTTGCCAGAACGGATTTCAATGATCCTTCAAATGCTTTCTCATCGGCAGAAAAGGCCGGATAAGCAGCCTTGTTGGCAACGGCAAGGGCGGCAAGGGCCACAGAAAAGGGAAATTGCGCTTCCTTGAGATGGCCGGTCAGCGATGAAAAGCCACGAAGAGCGCCACCGTTCTGGTGGCCCAAAGCGGCCTGTTCTGCGGCGGTGGCCTTATGTGCGCCCGATGCGCCTGAAATGGTCAGATATGCGCTTGCGCCTGCACCGAGCATTTCAGCCAGCCGGGCGAATGCAGCGGCAAGGTCGTCCTTGTTGCGGCGGGTGCGGGCCGACGCAATGGGGCCAAGCGTGGCATAGATGCGCTGGCCGCGTTTGAGTGCATGTTCCCGGCTTTCCAGAACCAGAAATGCGCCGCCGGAACCGGAAACAAGACCGCCGCCTTCCGCTTCCTGCCGCTGCCAGACCGGCCGCCAGTCTGTGCGATGCAGATAGCCGCCCAGTTCATAGCCCAACAGCATGTCGGGATGTTCGCTCTGGAATGCGCCGCCAACCAGCATATGGGTTGATTGGCCCGAGCGGATGCGCGCGACAGCCGTCTCTATGGCAGAAACGCCTGCACCTTCCTCGCCCATGAAAGTGCGCGAAGAGCCGGTGACCTTGTGAACAATGGAAATATTGCCTGCCAGAAGGTTGGAAAGCTGGGCCAGAAACAAAGTGGGGCGCAGTTCGGTGGTCAGTTTTTCATTGAGCAGAACGTCGAAATCATCGCGCTGTGTAGAGGCGGCCAGAATGTCGGAATCAACCGCCACATCGCGTTCGCCACCGCCTGCGGCCACCACCATATCCATGGTGGCGCACAGGGCTTCATCACCCTTGATGCCGGCATCGCTGAGCGCAAGGCCCGCAACATAGGTGCCAAGACGCTGCCATGTTTCCATCTGGCGCTGATCGCCGCGCTTGGCAATTTGCAAGCTCCAGTCGATCTGCGGCAGCGGGTGGATGGTGTAGGGCGCAAAACGTTCCGCATCGATGACCGGCTCTGTGCCGGGGGTGGACAATTTGCGCCAATGTTCATCTGCGCCTTCGCCCAAAGCCGAGACAAGGCCGATGCCGGTGATAACGACGTCGTGAGAGCTCATAAAATTATCTGGCGCTCCTGTGCCTGATCCCTGAAAGTCAATCGCCTGACCTTAAGCGCTCTTGGCGGCAATCAGGCCGTCAATCTTGGCACAGAGATTTTTCATGACAAAATATTCGTCCGTGGACGCCTTGCCGTCATTGACTTCCTGGGTCCATTTTTCCAGCGGAACCTTTATGCCGAATTCCTTGTCGATGGCAAAGACGATGTCGAGGAAGTCAAGGCTGTCAATGCCCAGATCATCAATGGTGTGGCTGTCGGGCGTGATCGTATCCAGGTCGATCTCGCTGGTGTCGGCGATGATCTTGGCGACTTTATCAAATGTGGTGGGCAAGGCTTTTTCCTTCAATTTCCAGCAAATGCTGTCATCAAGCGTTTGGCCGCTGTCTAATCGGTTTTTGCGGGCAGGAAAAGGCCGAATGTGCTTTCACCTGGCCAGCCTTGTGTCCGCTGCATCTGTTTGGCTGTCTTTTGTGCCCTTATGTCATGTCGGGTGCCGCATTTGAATTGCAATGCCAGTAAATTGCAATGCCGGCTTGTTTTTAAAACACCACACGACCCAGCACCCGAACGCCCTCGTCTTGCGGGGCGACAATGACGGCCTCACCTTCCCGCGGCGAAACGCCGGTGATCTCCTGAATGTTTTCCAGATGGCTTACAAGCACCAGAAGCTCAGAGCCGGAAAAATTACGGATGATTTCCAAAACAGCTTGTTTTTGCTGGCTACGTTCATCGGGATCTTCGCTGAGTTGATTGAGGGCGTCAAAAATTTCCGGCTGGCTGCCAAAGGCGATGCGTGCCGTATCCAGACTGCGGCAATAGCGGCTCGACAAGACTTTTTCGATGCGGGCAGCGCGCGCCCCAAACAAGGCGCCCAGCTTGCGCGCCTGCTGGCGGCCGCGTTCAGACAGGTTGCGCTGGGTGTTGCATTTTTCAATGTCGAAATTGGCAGGCTCGGTGTTGCCGCTGATGAAGGCATGGCGCAGCAAGACGACATGCCCCCCTTCGCGCAAGGCGGCCCAGCCGGCATCCGTGGCGCTGGCAGGCAAGGCAAACAATAGCGCCAGCAGGACTGTGACATATCGGAGCATGAACATTCCCGTTTCGATTCCAGACATATAGGGACGCCAAACTTTGTTAAAAGACAAGAAGCCTGGTTCTCGGCTGCGAAACAGGGAACAGATCAGAGGGTGTCTGGATCGTTATTTGGGTATCTGATGTCAGTATAAATATGTGATGGAGATGGTTGATTCCCTTTAGCCTGCTGGGATAGGAATGGCAGGCAGGCGTTTCTTTGAAGGCGCATTTTTATCACGAAATTCTGATAGCGCAGTCATTAGGCGCCCAGGGGAGGCGAGCAAAATGCTCCAGAAGACCAGTCATTTCATGAAGCAGGCCAATCTCATCAATGGTGAGTGGGTGCAAGCTGATTCCGGACAGACCATTGATGTGATCAACCCGGCTACGGGCCTGACAATCGGCACCGTGCCAAAGTCGGGTGCTGCCGAAACCCGCCGCGCCATTGCGGCTGCAGAAGAAGCGTTTCTTTCATTTCGCAAGACATCGGCGCTGGAGCGCGCGAATTTGCTGCGCAAGCTCCATGATGCCATCATGGACAATCAGGAGGCGCTGGCGCAATTGCTGACCATGGAGCAGGGCAAGTCGCTGACCGAAGCAAGGGGTGAGGTCGGTTCTTCGGCTGCCTATGTGCTGTGGTTTGCCGAAGAGGCGCGCCGCGCCTATGGCGATGTCATTCCCTCCCCATGGGCGGACCGCCGCGTACTGGTGACAAAAGAGCCGGTTGGCGTGATTGCCGCTATTACGCCATGGAATTTCCCGTCCTCCATGCTGTCACGCAAGCTTGGACCTGCTCTTGCCGCCGGTTGTACTTCTGTGGTCAAGCCTGCGTCGCAAACGCCATATTCGGGCCTTGCCTGGGGCGCGCTGTGCGAGGAAGTGGGCTTTCCCAAAGGTGTGGTCAATATCGTGACTGGTTCTGCTGCAGCCATTGGCGATGAAATATGCGCCAATCCGACAGTCCGGAAGTTGACCTTTACCGGCTCGACGGAAGTGGGCAAGATGCTGACCGGCAAAGCCGCTTCCACTGTGAAAAAAGTGTCGATGGAGCTTGGCGGCAATGCGCCGTTCCTTGTCTTTGACGATGCCGATCTTGACCGTGCCGTGCAAGGTGCTATTGCGGCCAAATTCCGCAATTCGGGCCAGACCTGTGTGTGCACCAATCGCTTCTTTGTGCAGGCTGGCGTTTATGATGCCTTCGTGGAAAAATTTACCGAAGCAGCCGCTGCCCTCAAGGTTGGTCCGGGGCAAGAGGAAGGCGTTCAGCAAGGGCCGCTGATTGACACCAAAGCGGTTGAAAAGGTTGAGGAATTCATTGAAGATGCCGTTGCCAAGGGGGGCAAGATCACCACTGGCGGCAAGCGTCATGAACTGGGCGGTTCCTTTTTCCAGCCGACCGTGATTTCAGATGCAAATATGCAGATGAAATTCACGAAGGAGGAAATTTTTGGACCGCTTGCCCCGGTGTTCAAATTTGAAACCGAAGAAGAAGCAGTAGCACTTGCCAACAGCACCGAATTTGGTCTGGCCTGCTATTTCTACACCGGCGATCTCGGTCGCGCTTTCCGCGTCATGGAAGGTCTGAAATATGGCATGGTCGGGGTCAATGAAGGGGTAATCACCACGCCGGAGGCACCATTCGGTGGGGTCAAGGAATCCGGCCTTGGTCGTGAAGGCGGCTATCAGGGCATGGATGATTATCTCGACACCAAATATGTCTGCATCGGTGGCCTGGGCCTTTGATATGGAGCCTGTCTCCTGAATTGGGAACCAATTTAATTGGGAACCAATTTCAGGATAAAGACATGCGTAAAAACAAAGACCTAAAGCAGGTCGTATGAATCTGAAAGATCGCGACCTGCTTTTGGCATCAGTCACTTTTACTCAGAGGGGGCGCACTTTGGTGCGCCCTTTTTGATTCATGCGCATGATCTTGTCCAAAAAGTCTGCAACTTTTTGGGATCAGGCTATCTGTCCTTGACCGTTTCCATGGCAACGAAGGTTGAGGTCTGCGCCACATGGGGCAGGGCTGAAATCCGCTCACCCAGCACACGGCGATAGCTGGCAATGTCGCGGGTGCGCACTTTCAAAAGATAATCAAAACTGGCCGCAATCATGTGGCATTGCTCAATCTCGCGCACCGTCTGCACCGCCCGGTTAAACTCATCGAGTGCAAAAGAGCGCGTATCCGACAGTTTGACCTGCACAAATGCAACATGGCCTTCGCCCATGCGCTCGCTGTCGATGATTGCGCCATAGCCGCGGATGAAGCCGTCGCGCTCCAGCCGCTTGACCCGCGCCTGCACCGGCGTTTTGGACAGGCCGACCCTTGTGGCCAGTTCCGCCATGGACAGCCTGCCTTCGCTGGCCAGTGCCGCAAGGATATTTCGGTCTATACGATCCAGATGATCTTCCATATTTTCATGAGCAGTTTTTTTGACTAGAATTATAAGTTTCAATAGTCTTTTTAGTCCATTTAGTCGAGCTCTTTGGACCGATCAGTTTCTGTGCTGTGTGGTAAGCTCAGTTAACGAGGTCTGGCCGTTGCCAGACCCATAAAAATTGCTTTTGTTTGGACAGGAACGCCATGCCAAGCCTTGCTTTGATCCGCCAGCAGATCCGCGCCAATTACCTGCCTGATGAGGATGATGCGGTCAAACATCTGATTGAAGCCCTTGCCCTTTCGCAGCCAGAGCGTGAAAAAATTGCGCAACAGGCCGTTGAACTGGTCAAGGCCGTGCGCGGCTCGTCTGATGCGGGGCTGATGGAGGTTTTTTTATCCACCTATGGCCTGTCCACCAAGGAAGGTGTTGCCTTGATGTGTTTGGCTGAAGCGCTGTTGCGGGTGCCTGACGCCGAGACAATGGACGATCTAATCGCCGATAAGATTGCGCCGCATGACTGGTCGGCCCATTCCGGTTCCTCCTCCTCGATTTTCGTCAATGCCTCGACATGGGCGCTGATGCTGACGGGCAGGGTGCTGGATGAGGGGGAAGGCACGATTGAAAAAACGCTGCGTTCCATGGTGCGGCGTCTGGGCGAGCCGGTCATTCGCAAGGCGGTGGCGGCAGCAATGCGCGAAATGGGTGAACAGTTCGTGCTGGGGCGCACCATTGCCGAGGCCATGAAACGCGGCAAGTCGATGACCGACAAGGGTTATCTGTATTCCTTCGATATGCTGGGGGAGGCGGCACGCACCGAGGCGGATGCGCTGCGTTATCTCAAGGCTTATCAGGACGCGATTGCCGCGCTCGACAGTTCCGCCAATGGCCCCGATATTCGCCGCAATCATGGTATTTCGGTCAAATTATCGGCAATCCATCCGCGCTATGAGGTGGGGCAAAGAAAAACCATGCTGCCGGTGATGGTGGAGCGGCTCTTGTCACTGGCGCTGGCGGCAAAACAGGCCAATATGGGCCTGAATGTCGATGCTGAGGAGGCTGACAGGCTTGATCTTTCGCTGGATGTCATTGAAGCGGTTTTAAGCGATGAGCGCCTTGCCGGCTGGGATGGGTTCGGCGTTGTGGTGCAGGCCTATGGGCCGCGTTGCAGCTTTACCATTGACTGGCTTTATGCGCTGGCAAAAAAGCTCAATCGCAAGATCATGGTTCGGCTGGTCAAGGGCGCTTACTGGGACACCGAAATCAAGCGGGCGCAGGTGATGGGGCTTTCCGGTTATCCGGTCTTTACCCGCAAGGCCAATACGGATGTGTCCTATATGGCTTGCGCCAAAAAACTTTTATCGATGACGGATTACATCTATCCGCAGTTTGCCACCCATAATGCGCATACAGTTGCCGCCATCCTTTCGATGGCAAGCGACAGGCATAGCTTTGAATTCCAGCGCCTGCATGGCATGGGTGAACCATTGCATGAGGCGGTGCGCCAGGCGCAAGCTACGGTCTGCCGCATCTATGCGCCGGTTGGGGCCCATTCCGATCTGCTGGCCTATCTGGTGCGCCGCCTTCTGGAAAATGGCGCCAACTCCTCCTTTGTGCATCAATTGACCGATGTGTCGGTGTCGCCTGAGGCCATTGCCCGCGATCCGCTGGAAATCGTTGAAAGACAAGGCCCGGCTGCCAATCCCAATATCGCCAGCCCGGCTGAGATTTTTGGTGCAAGCCGCCGCAATGCGAAGGGCTGGGATATTACCGATGTGGTGACGCTGACTGCGCTGGATCAGCAACGGGCAGCTTTTGCCGCGCCACATCAATGGCAGGCAAAGCCGCTTACGCAAGCCAAAGGCAAGGGCGTTGCGCGCGATATTCTCAATCCGGCCCGGATCAGTGAAGTGGTGGGCTCTGTGGTTGAGGCCACGCAAGAGCAGGTGGAAGCAGCCATTGGACTGGCGGTAAACGCCCAGCCGGGCTGGGTGGCGACATCTGTTTGTGAGCGTGCCGATATATTGCGCCGGGCGGCTGATCTTTATGAAGAAAATGCTGCCGAATTTTTTGCGCTGATGGCGCGTGAGGCAGGCAAGACGCTGGCCGATGCTGTGGCAGAACTGCGCGAGGCCGTGGATTTTTTACGCTATTATGCAACAGAAGCCGCCAGTGTGGAGGCAGGAACCGAAGCACGCGGGGTGATAGCCTGTATCTCGCCCTGGAATTTTCCGCTGGCCATTTTTACCGGCCAGATTGCGGCAGCCCTTGTCACCGGTAATGCGGTGATTGCCAAACCGGCCGAACAGACCCCGCTGATTGCTTGTCGTGCGGTTGAGTTGCTGCATGAGGCGGGGGTGCCCGCAGATGTGATCCAGCTTCTGCCCGGCGACGGGCCATCGGTTGGGGCGCCATTGACGGCTGATCCGCGAATTGCTGGCGTTTGCTTTACCGGCTCGACAGAAGTGGCGAAACTGATCGAGGCACAGCTTTCCAGAACGGCAGCGCCCGATGCCATGCTGATTGCAGAAACCGGCGGCTTGAATGCCATGGTGGTTGATTCAACCGCACTGCCCGAACAGGCGGTGCGCGATATTCTGGCCTCTGCCTTTCAAAGTGCGGGGCAACGCTGTTCGGCGCTGCGTATTCTTTATGTCCAAAAGGATGTGGAGAAGAAAATGCACGAAATGCTGATTGGTGCGATGCAGGAATTGCAGCTTGGCGATCCATGGTCGATTTCCACCGATGTCGGCCCGCTGATTGACGCTGAAGCGCAAGACGCCATTGGCGATTATTGCCGTGATATGGACGCAAAAGGCAAAGTGCTGGCGCAGCTTGATGCGCCGCAAGGCGGGCGCTTTGTCGGCCCTCATGTGATTTCCGTGCGCGGCATTGAAGAGATCGAGCGCGAGATTTTTGGCCCGGTTTTGCATGTGGCGACCTTCGATGCCGAGAAGATTGACAGCGTGATCGGGGCAGTCAATGCTGGTGGCTATGGCCTGACCTTTGGTTTGCATACCCGTATTGAAGGCCGCGCCCAGCATTTTGTAGATGGCATTCATGCCGGCAATATTTATGTCAATCGTAACCAGATCGGTGCTGTTGTCGGCTCACAGCCCTTTGGCGGCGAGGGCCTGTCGGGCACTGGCCCCAAGGCTGGCGGGCCGCATTATCTGCGGCGTTTTCGCAAGGGAGCCGAGGCGGGTGCTGAACTGGCCGAGGCCCGTTTTGTTACGGAAACAGAACTGAAGGACAATATGCCTGATCCGGCACTTCAGAACTGGTCGATGCGGCCAGACCGGATTGCCATTTTGCGCAAACATTTGCGTGGCAAGGGGGCTGCGGCAATGGCGGCATCTGCCGGTCTCGAGTTTGGTCAGGTGGATTTGCCCGGTCCAACTGGCGAAGCCAATACCTTGATGCTGGCGCCGCGGGGCCGGGTGCTGTGTCTGGGGTCAGATGCCGATACGCTTCTGGCGCAGACAGTACAGGCGCTGGCCGCCGGAAATGCGGTTCTGGCAATTGCACCCGGTGCTGCTCAAGCGCTCGTTACACTGACCGGCAAGGGCTTGCCGCTTGCTGTTGTGGAGGCGCGCATGGACACGACGCTGCTTGCCTCATTAAAGCTTGATGTGGTGGCTTTTTCAGGCGCTGTGGAAGAGGCACGCAAATTGCGCCATGCGCTGGCTGGTCGCCCGGGAGCAATTGTGCCGCTGATTACCGAGGTGATCTATCCGGCAGCCTATGCGCATGAGCGCGCGGTGTGTGTCGATACAACTGCTGCCGGAGGCAATGCCAGCCTGCTGGCCAGCGCCTGATTTTCCTTTGTTTTTACACATGATTGTATCTGAAATTTTTCAGATACAATCATGTTCTGATCTATGCGCCTTCGACGGTTAAAAAACCCTCGAAATGGGGTGGGCCGTCGGTTAACACCTTGCCGGTGCCAAGGTTTTTATGAGTATCGCGAAAATTTTGGGATTTCATCCAGGCATTGAACGCATCCTGATCTTCCCACTCGCTGTGCGAGACATAGAGCGTGTAGCCCTCAGTCTTGTTGGCCGGTCCGCTCAACAGATGGAAGCTGCGAAAGCCCTGCATTTCATGAAGGGTTGATTCGCGGTTTTTCCAGAGATTTTCAAATTCCGCTTCCAGGCCCTTCAAGACCTTGAAGCGGTTCATGGCGATATACATTGCTATCCTTTTAAAGCATCGAATCAGCCAATGGCAGCATGATGTTCGGCAGTGACCTTCTTGCGCGGGGGAGCCTTGCGTGGCGCAAGAGCGTCGATGCCAAGTGCGGCGCGCATATTGGGGCGCTCTGCAATCAGATCGGCGATCGAATGCTTTTGCAAAACGCTGAAGAAGGCATTGAGGGCCTCATGCAGCGCCAGATTAAGGCCGCAACTGTCAACCAGCGGGCAGTCGGATGTTTCGCTGTCGAAACATTCGGCCATCGAGAAATTGTCTTCCGTTACCCGTACCACATCGAACAGATTAATGTCTTCGGCAGCGCGTCCAAGGCGAACCCCGCCATTGCGGCCGCGCAGGGTTTCCACTATGCCGTTTTCAACGAGGGGTTGCAAAATCTTGAACAGGAACAGTTCTGAGACCCCATAGGCCGAGGCGATCTCGGGAATACGGCTTAGCTGGCCGTCATTGGTTGCGCAATACATCAAGATACGTATGGCGTAATTGGTCTGGCGCGTCAGTCGCATGGCTCATCCTCGCAGCTAAAGCCTGTCTCCCGAACCGGGACCCGTTTCGGGATAAAGACATGCGTAAAACAAAAACCTAAAGCGTAAGGAACGAATCTGTAAAGACCGTGATACGATTTAGCACACTATATATGGCCTATAGTTTGGAATAATTCTAGATCGGCAGTCGAAAATTATGATTATTATGGTCATCTTTTTTGCATCCGGTCCATGTGGATTTTTTGTCTGCCAGTCAATTTTGCATGGCAGATGCTCTTTTTTGCTGCCCTGTAACGGGCATCAAGTGCTTGATAATTATGCTGCATCGCACAATATAGAGCATGTCGAAAGCAACTCGCGGGAGGAATCCAGAGGAGTGCGACATGAACAGAAATTTGGATAATTGTCTTCATCTGTCCGGGGTTATACGCCAGTTGCGGCCTTCGGATCTGCCAAAATTTCGTGATCATCTTCTCAGGCTTGATGCGACAAGTCGGCGTGAGCGCTTCAACGGTCTGGTGCATGACCGGTTCATTTCCGCCTATGCCTATCGCTCTTTTGCGGCGGGAACGACAATTATCGCCTATCTGGAGGGTGATGAGGTTCTGGGCGCTGCCGAAATTCACGAACGCGCAGGCACACAGGAGCCGACGGCTGAAATCGCCTTCAGTGTCGAGCCGCATCTTCAGCATCGCGGACTGGGCCGTTTGCTGTTTGCGCAACTGATCGAGAAAGCCCGTGATTTTGGCTATACAAAACTGCTGATCAGCACGACGCCGCAAAATGCCCCCATGCGCGCCCTTGCCCGGCGCTATAATGCGCATCTGGCTTTTCAGGATGGCGAGACATTGGGCAATATTGATCTTGATCCGTTGATGCCTCTTTCTGTGTCTGCATCTGCAGGCAAGCCCGAAAGAGCGGTTTTGTAACCAGCTTGAATTGATGAAAGAAAGGCCGCTTCCAGATGAAGCGGCCTTTTGGTTTAAGTGCCCTTTTGATTTAACTGTATTGTGATTGGGTCAGATGAAGCTGCCCGTGTCCACAAAAAATGATTTAAAGCGTGTCGCGATCTTTCAGATTCACGCGACACGCTTTAAGTTATTGTTATTACGCATGTCTTTATCCCGAAACTGGTTCCCAGTTCGGGAGACAGGCTTTAAAAACCAAAAATCAGTTCTGGTTGGCTTTGACAGCTACGCCAAGACTTTTGGTCAGATCGGCAGGATTGCCCATGGCGTTGGCCATGATCAGGGCAAAAGGCATGGGCGAGGCGGGGCTGGCCAGAATTTCCAGACTGCGCGGATCATCCAGATACTGGTTGAGTGCTGTCGAAGCTTGTGTCGTCAGTTCCGGATTTTGCAACTGGGCAAGGCCGAAGGGCACAATGGCCTTGACCTGATTGGCAATATCCTTGCCCGACATGCCCTGCTGCTTTCCAACATAGTCAAGGACCTTGTTGGTCAAAGAGTGATCGGTAAAGCGGATTGCAGCGCTGTTGAAGCTGAGCTGCTGCATCAGGCCAAGTATGGCCATGCCTTGCGCAGAACTGTTAGCATCACCTGACATTTGCGCCATTTGCTTTTGCAGATCCTGCATGGATTTGATGAAAGCCGGGGTGTAGCCGCCAATGCTGAAGGTCATGCCCAACGTGCCGGCATTGTCGACGCTGATGTCATATTGAGAAAAATCCAGCCTGCCATCGGCAGGATTCCAGCTTCCTGCCATGGTCATGTTGCCGGTGATGGTTTCATAACCAAGGGTTTTGATCGCATCCTTGAACTTTGCATCTTCCACCAGGGCAAGATTGCTGCTGAATTGCGGCACGCTGGCCGAAAAATTCATGGGCTGGCCATTCTTGAAATCCGACATAGATGTTTTGATGCCGCTGGCTGAAAAGGCCTCGGTGCCTTTCACGGACACGCTGACCATGTCCAGTTCGGCTGCCTGGTAATACATGAAGTTGCCCAGCGCATTGGTCGTATCTTCGGCTGGAATGACAACACCGCGCATGATGAAGGGGCTTGCCTCAATGGTGGTGTCGCCTTCGCTGCGCGAATAGGCCTGCGTGGACAGGGTTTTGATTGTATAGCCCCCATCTGCGGGCATGACATCTTCAAGTTTGACATCGCCAATGGCAAGGTTTTCTGAAGAGCCGGAGGCGGTCAGCGACACGCCCTGCAAGGACATGGAGGACGCATCGCCTGAAATGCTGGTCCATGTCATTTCAAGCCCCTGATGGGACAGGGCCGTCTTCAGCCCTTGCGCAATGTCACCCGTATCCTGTGCCCAGGCAGGTGTCAGCGCCATGCTGAACAGAATGGTCGAGAGGGCCAGCCTGTGCCGGTTCTTAGGTTGAAAACTCATCATGGGCTCCGGTTTGTAAAGAATTTTGAGTCTGCATCTGTCCGCAGGAATGGGTTGAGGGCAAGTCTATTTTTGACTTTTTGGTGAAAAATTCGCGTTAAAGTAGTGAATTCACCAAATTTCCATGCCGGAAAGCGGTCTGATTCTGCTTGCAGCCCTTGCCGCGATCCAAGGCCTCGGTTAGTCAGGCTTTATGGGAAAAAGCCTTTTGCCGCCCGGTGATGGGGGCGATCATATTGAACCGGTCGATCTGAAGCAGGCGCTCGAAGAGCGTTATCTTGCCTATGCCTTGTCGACCATCATGCACCGTGCGTTGCCGGATGTGCGCGATGGCTTGAAGCCGGTTCACCGGCGCATCATGCATGCCATGCGACTTTTGCGCCTGAACCCGGATCAGGGTTTTGCCAAATGCGCCCGCATTGTCGGCGAGGTGATGGGCAAATTCCACCCGCATGGCGACCAGTCTATTTATGATGCTCTGGTGCGGCTGGCGCAGGGCTTTTCCATGCGCTACCCGCTGGTCGACGGGCAGGGCAATTTTGGCAATATCGACGGTGATAATGCGGCCGCCATGCGCTACACGGAAGCGCGCATGACCGATGTGGCAACCGAATTGCTGGCCGGTATCACGGAAGATGCGGTCGATTATCGTCTGACCTATAATGAGGAAGATGAAGAGCCGGTCGTTTTGCCCGGCGCTTTTCCAAACCTGCTGGCCAATGGCTCGTCCGGCATTGCAGTGGGCATGGCAACCTCCATTCCCTCGCATAATGTTGCCGAACTTTGCGATGCCGCCCTTTGCCTGATTGACGGGGTCAAGACCGGGCAGGATATTGCCGATGACCGTTTGATGGATTTTGTGAAGGGGCCGGATTTTCCCACCGGCGGCATTGTCATCGACGATCGCGCCTCGATTGCCGAGACCTATCGCACCGGGCGCGGCTCGTTTCGGGTGCGCGCACGTTGGCATCAGGAAGATCAGGGCCGCGGTACATGGGTCATTGCCATTACCGAAATTCCCTACGGGGTTCAGAAATCACGGCTGATCGAAAAGATTGCCGAATTGCTGATCGCCCGCAAGCTGCCGCTTTTAGAAGACATACGCGATGAAAGTGCGGAAGATGTGCGCGTTGTTCTGGTGCCCAAGAGCCGCAGCGTTGATCCCGGCATCCTGATGGAATCGCTGTTCAAGCTGACAGAGCTTGAGAATCGCTTTTCACTCAACATGAATGTGCTGTCGCGCGGCAAGGCGCCCAATGTGCTGTCCTTGAAAAGCGTCTTGCGCGAATGGCTGGACCATCGCCGTGAGGTTTTGCAGCGCCGTTCGCGTCATCGACTGGCTGAAATTGAGCGACGGCTGGAAATTCTTGCCGGTTATCTCATTGCCTATCTCAATATTGATGAGGTGATTCGCATCATTCGCGAGGAGGATGAGCCCAAAGCGGTGATGATGGGGCGCTGGGACCTGAGTGATACGCAGGCTGAAGCCATCCTCAACATGCGGTTGCGTTCGCTGCGCAAGCTGGAAGAATTTGAAATCCGAAAGGAATTCGACGCGCTGACCGAGGAAAAACAGGCAATCGAGGCCCTGCTTGGCGATGAAATGAAGCAGTGGAACACGATTTCCTGGGAAATCCAGAAAATACGCCGCGATTTTGGTCCCGAAGAAAACAAGGAACTGGGGCCGCGCCGCACCAGCTTTGCCCAGGCGCCCGAACATGATCTTTCCGATATTGCCCAGGCCATGATCGAGAAAGAGCCGGTGACGGTGGTGGTGTCGGAAAAAGGCTGGCTGCGCGCCATGAAGGGGCATTTGAGCGATTATTCCCAGCTTGCCTTCAAGGAAGATGACAGTCTCAAGCTCGCCTTCCATGCCCAGACGACCGACAAGATCCTGTTCCTCACCACGGGAGGGAAATTCTATACGATCGGAGCCGACAGGTTGCCTGGCGGGCGCGGTCATGGCGAACCAATCCGTATCATGGTCGATATGGAAACCGATCAGGATATTGTGACAGCCTTTGTGCATGAGCCGGGGCGCAAATTGCTGCTGGCTTCATATCAGGGCAATGGCTTTATCGTTTCCGAAGATGAGATTGTCGCCAATACCCGTAAAGGGCGTCAGGTGATGAATGTGAAACTGCCTGATGAAGCGCGTTTTTGCACTCCTGTGACCGGTGATCATGTCGCCATCATTGGTGAAAACCGGAAAATGCTGGTCTTTGCCGTGTCGGAAATTCCGGAAATGACACGTGGCAAGGGTGTCCGATTGCAAAGATACAAGGATGGCGGGATCAGCGACCTGAAGACGTTTTCCATGGAATCAGGTCTGACATGGCAAGATTCTGCCGAGCGCAATTTTACACGCACACAGGCTGAACTGGTGGAGTGGATGGGCGCGCGTGCCTCTGCCGGGCGAATGGTTCCAAAGGGTTTCCCACGTACTGGCAAGTTTGAATGAGCGTGAATTTTCTTTTGTTTTCAGCTTTCTGGCAAGCCGGTTTGATGGTTTGATTCAAGCCTGTATGGGCAAAACAGGCTTGAACATGCTTGTGACATTATTCTTCGCAATTTTTACATTCAGGCAATTGTCATAATAATTGCTTTGTAATGTTGGGATAAAGTCAGGGAAGAGGGTTTGGCAGAGTTGTCTTGCAGCTTTGCCGAAAAAAACCCTTGGCAGGCAGATTGGCTGGAGGCGCGGCCTTTGAAAGAACAGGGTACTCAGGCAAAGGCGGGCGAACTGCGCCTCATGGGGCGTAGCTCACCGGTGCGCTCGGCCGTGATTCAACCGCTGTCGGCGGCGCGCTGGCTGCTGATCATGGTTGTTGCAGCGGGTGTTTATTTCTTTCATGGGTTTCTGGTGCCGGTTCTGGCGGCATTAGTGATTGCGTTTGCCAGTTGGCCGCTTTACCGGCGGCTGCTGGCTTTTGTCGGTGGCAGCCGGACAATCGCGGCCAGTGTCGCGCTTTTGCTGATTTTGGCCTTCATCGTTGTGCCTATCGTGTTTGCGGGCATGTATACGTTCAACGAAATCCATGGCTGGGTGATGTGGGCGGTGGAAGCCAACCGGCAAGGTGCGCCGGTTCCCGAATGGATTGCCGCTTTGCCAATTGTCGGTGAATCGCTGGCCCAGCAATGGTCGACAACCATTGATCACCCCGGCGGGATTGGCGAACTGATCCAATTGGTGAGCGGCGCCAATATCGGCTCCATCTACAGGGGCGTGGTGGCGGCAGGCGGCAGTGCCTTCAGTCTGTTTTTGTCTCTGCTGTTCATGCTGATCGCCCTGTTTTTCACCTATCGGGACGGTGAAGATATGGCCGCACAATTAGACCGTATTGGCGAACGCATCCTGCCTGCGCGCTGGGAGCGTTTTTCGCGTGTGGTTCCGGCAACCATCAGTTCCACCGTGACGGGCATGACGCTGATTGCCATTGGCGAGGGTGTGGTTCTGGGCTTTGCCTATTGGTTGGCCGGGGTGCCTTCGCCGGTCACACTTGGTATGCTGACCGGGTTGATGGCGCTTATTCCCGGCGGCGCGCCGTTTTCGTTCACGCTGGTCTCGCTTTATCTGGTGGCCAGCGGCTCACCCTTTGCCGGTGTCGCCCTTTTTATATGGGGTTCGGTTGAACTGTTCATTGTCGACAAGACCTTGCGCCCGCGGCTGGTTGGCGGGCCGATCAAGCTGCCATTTTTACCGACCTTCTTCGGGCTGGTCGGTGGGGTGAAAACCATGGGTTTTGTCGGCCTGTTCGTTGGCCCGGTGCTGATGGCGCTGCTGGTCGCCATCTGGCGTGAGTGGCAGCATGAGGTTGATGCTCCTGAAACTGCCATTGTGCCGGTTGTGACAACAGAAACTGTTGCGGCTGTGCCGGTTCCAGATGTGCCTGCCTGATATTTTTGTTTTCACGGCAAACGGATGAAATGCTCTTAGAGCGGTTCTTGTTTTAATGGAACGGTAGAACCGCTCTAACTCTTTGTTTTTATGCATTATCGCAGACGCCAAATGTTTCCATTTGGCTGCGAAATACTCTTAATTCAGGCAGGGTGGCGGATTGCCAGTGCAGCGCCTCTGCGGCGTCCCTCGCGCAATTGCCATAATGAATGGCATATCAGGGTCAGGATCAGGATCGCACCGCCGATCAGGCTGTTGCGACTGGGCGCTTCAGAAAAAATCATCCACACCCATACCGGCGCCAGGACGGTCTCCAGCAGATAAAACATCGCGACTTCCGGCGCGGTAATATATTTGGGCCCATTGGCGAGGCAGAAAAACGATATGGGGATGACGACCGCGCCATTGAAAATGATCCAGCCCGGTTGAGCAATATTGAGCCCGGTTTTTGAAACCATGAAACCGGCAACCAGGCAGGGCAGGATCACCCCGATCAGCGCTGCAAAGCCCATATCTTTCCTGCTTGCCCGCGAAAGGGTGATGGCGCTGGCCAGCACGAAGGCGGCGCAGGTTGCAATAAGATTGCCAAACAGATTGCCCGTTCCCAGCGATGATCCAACGATGATGGAAATTCCCACAACCATCAGCGCCATGGCAAACAGGGTTTGCGGGCGGGGCCGCTCACGCAGAAACACCCATGAAAGCAATGCCGCAAACATGGCATTGAAGGCCAGAATGAAAACGAGATCCGCAGTTGTTGTGTTGAAAACAGCCAGAATGAACAGGATTGAGCTGCAACCATAAAGCCCGGCAACGATCAGCCCGGTACGGCCGGGAATCAGTCTGGGCGCATTTTCAGAAAAGAAACGCCAGATCGCCCACATGATCAGACCGGTGGTGATTGTCATGCAACTGCGAACAAACAGGATCGACCAGGCATCCCCATTGGCCAGCTTGATCAGCGGAATGTCGATGGTCAGCGCCATGCCGCCAAAAGCTGTTATCAACAGCCCCTTTGTGTGCTGGTTGGTGGTTTTGAACAAGGGGAGCTCCACAGACAGGGTAAAGGGCAGGAGTGCATACTGACAGTAACAGGATCGTGCTGTTTTGATTATTTATTTTTCTGATAGCGCTGCCAGCCTTGGGGGCCAAGATGCTCCTGCGGCTGAAAGCGTGTCTTATAGTCCATCTTGGGTGAGCCATGAACCCAATAGCCCAGATAAACATGGGGCAGGCCCATGGTTCTCGTGCGCTCAATATGATCAAGGATCATGAAGGTGCCAAGCGAGCGTTCCTCCATATCAGGATTGAAGAAGGAATAAACCATCGACAGCCCGTCTGCCATCTGGTCGGTCAGGGCCAGCGCGATCAGTTCGCCTTCGCCCTTGCCGGTGATGAAACTGTCGGGGCCACGTTTGCGATATTCGATGATTTTTGTATCGACATGGGTGTCTTCGACCATCATGGCATAGTCGAGGGCGCTCATGTCGGACATGCCGCCCAGATGATGGCGGGCTTCAAGATAAGTTTGAAACAGCAAATATTGCTCGGAAGTGGGCGGGGTATTACTGATCGAGCTGACCAGATCCTGATTTTTATGAAGCACGCGCTGCAAATTGCGGCTGGTTTTAAACTCTTGAGCCAGAATGCGCACGGACACACAGGCCTGACAGGTTTCACAGGCCGGGCGATAGGCAATATTTTGGGAACGGCGGAAGCCGCCTTGCGTCAGCAAATCATTCATCTCCACGGCTTTGGCGCCGCTGAGATGGGTAAAGACCTTGCGCTCAAGCTGCCCCTCAAGATAGGGGCAGGGTGAGGGGGCCGTCAGGAAAAACTGTGGTGACTGGGTCAGGTGCTGCGTCATCTGGTTAAGCGAACTCCACAAGAAATAACAGCTTGGCCCCTTCGTTGAAAATTTCAAGATATTTGCGGCGGCCCGCTTTCTTCTTCAATGGGAAGCTGGACAATACGCATGTCGCGATTGAAGTAAGTGGCGGTGAAATGGCCAATGGCGACTGCGCTTACACATAATACCACGGAAGCAGCGATATTGATGGATGCTCGTCCCATCGCGCCATTTCGCATCAGTTCAAGCGTTTGCAGGCTAAAGGACGAAAAAGTGGTGAAGCCACCACACAGGCCGACCATGACCAGCAGACGCATGTTTTCTGAAACTGGATAGCGTCCTTGCGCCAGAGTGAGTGTTCCAAACAGCCCGATGATAAAGGAGCCAAGCATATTGATGAGGATGGTTCCCCAGGGCAGAGAACCACTGATCGGCTGGGCGGCAATGGCCAGCATGTAGCGGGCAAGGCTTCCAAGCGCGCCTCCGAAAGCAACGGCCAGGCAGGAGGTGAATGACATGGGCACCCGATCCTTTTTCAAAGCCTTTGTTTTACGCGTAATCCTGAAAAGTCTGCAACTTTTCTAAGATCATGCTCCAAAAACATATCGCTTTATCTTTCAGGATCGGCTCCTGCTGTGGCTTGCATAAAAATCTGTTTTTAACGGTCGGTGCGGATGACCACCGTGCCAAGAAGCAGATCGTGGAGTGCGCGTTTGCGATCTGTAAACAGCATGATCAGGAGCACCAGCGGTGTCAGGATGACGTTGGCTGCCCAAAACAATATTGAATGTATCAGCGCAAAGATGCCATCGACCGGCTGACCATCAAGCCGCTCAAGGCGGATATTCATCCATTTCATGCCAACCGTGGCCTGCTCTTTGCCGCCCAGTGTGAACCAGACATAGGTAAGCGCCACCAGCGGAACGAGGAAACCAAACAATGCCCAGCCAAGGCCGAAGGTGAGGAGGCCAAGTAGCAGGACGAGAATGGCAAAGGGGATCGAAAGCAGGCCGACGATCAGATAATCAATGAAAAAAGCCAGCACACGGCGCGTGCGCACACCGTCATAGGCGCGATTGTCGTCGAGCCGGTTGGTGATGATTTCACCATGAAGGATGCGGGCATTCATAGGTTTTAAAACCTTTCAATTGTGATTTTCACTATTTTCAGATGGTGCGTGAGAGGCAATTTTCAAGAATTGGAAGTCTGGCTGCTGCTTTTTTGAGAGCGCAGGGCAGCAAGTGCTATCGCCAGCCAGCCTGCCATGAGCAATGTGCCGCCGATCGGGGCTGCAAAGGGGAAAAGTCGAGTTCCTACATAATCGCGCATTAAAAGATCACCGCAAAACAGGATGAGACCGGCAATCAGGATAAGGCCGGCGGCATGCAAGGTGCGGTTTGCAGTGAAGAGGCCAAGAGCCACAAGCACGCCTGCATGGGCAAGCAGGAAAGAGGCTGCCGTGCCGGTGAATATGCCGCCACCATGCGTGGCGGCTGCTGAAAGCGCAACCCCGGCAGCCCCTGCCAGCCCGGCAATAAAAACAATGAGGTGATTATTCATCATGGGTATTTTCCGTGCTGATCGTGAGTATCTGTTTTATTAGAGCGCCGTGCGTCCAATCGGACGCACGGCGCTCTAGGCACATTGCCGCAATGGTGGAAAACGAGCCTGCAAAACAGACGGCCAGATTGCGTTGCCAGTGGCGGTCGTGACCGGATTCCTGTGCGGGTCTGGCGGGTCTGGCTTCTGTCTTTGTCGTGGAGCCCGTGTCCGTCACCCTTTGAGCATTTCGGCAACCGCAGGTGCAAAATAGGTCAGGATGCCGTCTGCACCGGAACGCTTGAAGGCCAGAAGCGATTCCATCATGGCGCGTTCGCCATCAATCCAGCCATTGGCGCTGGCGGCCCTGATCATCGAATACTCGCCGGAAACCTGATAGGCGAAGGTTGGAAGCGCAAAAGTATCTTTCAACTGCCGGATGATGTCGAGATAGGGCAGGCCGGGCTTGACCATGATCATGTCCGCCCCTTCCACAATATCCTGCTCGGCCTCGCGCAAGGCTTCAGCACAATTGGCGGCGCTGATATAATAGGTTTTCTTGTCACCCTGCAAAAGCCCGGCAGTGCCGATGGCGTCGCGATAGGGACCGTAAAAAGCCGAATCGAATTTGGTCGCATAGGACATGATAGCCACATCCTGAAAGCCGTTTGCATCCAGTGCAGAGCGGATGGCGCCAATACGGCCGTCCATCATGTCTGATGGGGCAATGATATCAGCGCCGGCTGCGGCCTGAAGCACGGCGCCGGCAGCGACCTGATCAACCGTCTCATCATTGACGATGATGCCATCGCGTAAAATGCCGTCATGGCCATGGCTGGTGAAGGGATCGAGGGCAGAATCGGTGATGATGCCGATTTCGGGTACAGCTTGCTTGATGGCGCGGGTGGCGCGGTTGGTCAGATTGTCGGGGTTGAGTATCTGCGATCCGGTGACATCACGCAGTGACAGATCGACATTGGGAAAGGTGGCGATTGCCGGAATGCCGAGCTTTGCGGCATGTTCCACCTCGCGCACGGCCACATCGATCGAGAGACGAAAAACACCGGGCATGGCTGCAATCGGCTCACGTATATTGGCGCCCTCAACCAGAAAGACCGGCCAGATCAGGTCATCGACGGTGAGGTGATTTTCCTGCACCAGCCGCCGCGACCATGCGGCCTTGCGCATCCGCCTTAAGCGTCTGGAGCCGGTGATTTCATCAACGCTGCGTGTGCCTGCCGCTTTTTGGGGTATAAATTTGTTCATGACCAACTCCACAGGAACGGCAAAATCCAGCTTTTGCGCTTGGTTTCGCATATCCTGCGCGATTATCCAAAATCTTGTTTAGGAAAAAGGCTTTTAACATGCCCTTCAGCTTCAACCAATGTGACATCATCGTTATTGTGAAGCGTGGCCCCTGTCACAGGGGGTATTTGTGTCATTGACGTGTCGCCATGCCCGTTTTAACCGCATCTATATGGCGCGGGCATCGAAAAGGAACTGGTTGTGGCGGAGTTTGGGGACAGCAAAGATATCCGGTTTGAGGTCATGGGACATGCCGGTGTTGTAACGCTGACCCGGCCAAAGGCGCTCAATGCGCTGACAGGGGAAATGGTGTGTGCGCTGGCGGCAGCTCTGGAAGCCTGGGAAAAAGATGACGCAATTCGCCTTGTTCTGGTCAAGGGCGAGGGCCGGGCCTTTTGTGCTGGTGGTGATATTTTGCAGGTCTATCAGGCAGGCCGGGCACAAAAGCATCCTGTCGGGTTTTTCGCCGATGAGTATCGGATGAATGTGCAGCTTGCGCGCTTTCCCAAGCCTTATATTGCGCTCATTGACGGGATTGTCATGGGTGGTGGTGTCGGCATTTCTGTTCATGGTTCACACCGGGTGATGACACAAAATGCCGTCATTGCCATGCCCGAAGTCGGCATCGGCTTTTTCCCGGATGCAGGTGGAAGCTATATATTGCCGCGGCTGCCGGGCGGGTTTGGCGCCTATATGGCACTGACCGGTAATCGTGTGGGGCCGGGCGATGCGCTGGCATGCGGACTGGCAACCCATATTGTCAGGGCCGAAAAACAGCAGGAACTGGTCGGGGCCCTTATCGATTCTGATAATGTGGAGGCGATTTTAAAGCAATTTCACGCACAAATTTTGCCCGAGACTGATGACGCGACATTTTTGGCTATCGAGCGCCATTTTACGCAAACTTCGTTGAAGGCGGTTCTTGCCAGCCTGAAAGAGCAGGCTGACAGTGGTGATGCCTTTTCTGAAAAGACTTTGGCGACTATCTTGTCGCGCTCGCCCACCAGTCTTGCCGTAACATGGTCTGCGCTCACGCAAGGCGCCCGGCTTTCGATGGAGGCGTGTATGAGCATGGAGTTTCGGATCGCCAACCGGATGCTGGAGGGGCATGATTTTTATGAAGGCATTCGCGCCGTACTGGTTGATAAGGGCTCGACACCCGATTGGCGGCCGGTAAAACTGGATGATGTCGGCGAGGCAGCGGTGGCGGCCTATTTTGCACCTTTGGGCGAGAAGGAGTTGGTGCTGTGACTGAGGGGCTTCCAACCCGGGCGGTTTTTTTGCCTGATCGACTGGATTTTTCCTTCGCAGCCTTTCTGCGTCTTGTTGCCTGTCTGTGCCTGCTTCAGGGGATTTTTTACTGGGTCAGGCTGATCGGCTATTATCCGGGTGACTTGTATCGCTTTGATCTGATGCCGATCCATTGGCAGATTGCGGCTGCGGCTCTTGCGGTCCTGTTTCCTTTTGCAGCGGCAGGCTTGTGGATGCTGGCCTCGTGGGGGCCCATTATCTGGCTGTTATGTGCTGCGGGTGAGATTATCATGTATGCAGGCTTTCCGCAGTATTTTGGTAACAAGCCTGTTGTCATTGTCTCTTATGCGCTGGTTGCCGCTCTTTATTGCGCCTTTCGCGCTGCCTTGCAGATACGGCAACGACGACAGGCCATGCAGCAGGCCCGGTCGGCTGCTTCAGATGATGCTTTAGGTTAGATGTTTTAGGTTAATTGTCCGCTCATGCGTGATAATTCATTAAGCCTCTTTGTCGTCTCTTGATGGTAAGTTCTTGTTAGCCTTGGTGTTTAAGTCGAATTTTATAAGTATTCGATAGTGTCTCGATCAAGGTGAGAAAAACAAAAAAATCACCAGGCGACAAACAAGAGGCAAAGACAATGAACAATCAGCGCTCGGCGGCAAGGTCCGCACATGTATCGAATGAAAGTCAGGAAGCTATCCGTTCGCTGTATATGGAATCCCTTCAGCTTGTTGAGCGGCTGCATCGCCGTCTTCTTGATGTGATCAAGGATGAATTTGAACGGGCAGGCCGCTCCGACATCAACGCCATTCAGGCCCTGCTTTTGTTCAATATCGGTGACGCGGAACTGACAGCAGGTGAATTGCGCTCTCGCGGTTATTATCTGGGCTCGAATGTTTCTTACAATGTCAAAAAGCTGGTTGATCTGGGCTTTATCAATCATCAGCGCTCAGAACTTGACCGGCGTTCGGTGCGCATCAGCCTGACCAACAAGGGAATGGATGTGGCCGATGTGGTGGCGCGGCTTTATGAGCGGCATATCGGTTCTATTGAACAGGTCGGCGGGATCAACCCGGATGAGTTCAAGCAAATGAACCGTGCGCTTCAGCGTCTGGATCGTTTCTGGAACGACACCATCGCCTATCGCATGTAAAAAAGAGCAGGCAGGGGCTGCAATCTGCGGCAGGCCGGACGTGACCGTTAGGACACACTGTCCGGCCCTTGCCGTTTTTGCAGTGGTGAATATGCGCCTGCGCCACGTTGGCGCCATATTCAGGTGGAAGCGAAAGGAAAAATAGGGTGCAAGCCCTTTCTGAAAAAAAGCTGTTCAGGTGTGGTTTGGCTTCAAGCCACAGCATTGGTATGGTTGGTAAATTGTTAAGCCTGCACCATTAGCCTGCCTTTATAATCGCGCCTGAACATTGACTGGATATATCTGGAGCGCTCATGATGACGAGCCGTCGTTTGTTTTTGTCTGGAGCTTCGGCCTTTGCTGCATCGCTGGTGGCAGGCGGCGCACGGGCGCAGGATGTGCTCAATGATCTGCTGCGCGCTGCCGGGCAGAGTGGCTGGAATGATACTTTTGACGCGCGCTCCAGCAACAGCACCAAGGTGCAATCGACACGTTCGATCTTCAGCCAGCACACCATTTCCTACACCGAACAGGCTATTGGCCAGTATCACAATCTGGTCGCGCAAGGTGGCTGGGAACGGGTGCCTGACACCAAAAAGCTCAAGCTTGGCGTGGTCGATCCGGATGTGGTGGCGCTGCGCAAGCGCTTGATGGTTTCGGGTGATTTGCCCAGGAATGCGGGTCTGTCGCAATCTTTCGATTCTTACGTGGATGCGGCGGTCAAGCGTTTCCAGATGCGCCACGGACTGCCTGCCGATGGTGTGCTTGGCAAATACAGCTATCTGGCGATAAATATCTCGGCACGGACCCGCCTTGGCCAGTTGGAGACCAATCTGGTGCGGTTGCGTGAAAAGACCGGCTCGCTTGGTGAGCGCTATGTGCTGGTCAATATCCCGGCCGCACAGATTGAAGCGGTGGAAGGCGACCGCGTGGTGCTGCGCCACACCGCCATTGTCGGCAAGATCGACCGCCAGACGCCGATCGTCAATTCCAGAATCAACGAGATCATCATCAACCCATATTGGACGGCGCCTACCTCTATCGTGCGCAAGGACATTATTCCGCTGATGCGCAAGAACCCGAACTATTTGCGGGACAGCAAGATCCGCCTGTT
Organism: Aquamicrobium segne; assembly: GCF_042656785.1. Lineage (NCBI taxonomy): Bacteria > Pseudomonadati > Pseudomonadota > Alphaproteobacteria > Hyphomicrobiales > Phyllobacteriaceae > Aquamicrobium > Aquamicrobium segne. The sequence continues at coordinate 41,434 of NZ_JBHSLL010000029.1, read as the reverse complement.
TGCGCCCGATGGCAGCGAAGTTGATCCGATGACGCTTGACTGGTCAACCGAGGAGGCGGCGCGCTACCGCTTTCGTCAGGAGCCGGGTGTCAATAATGCCATGGCTTCGGTCAAGATCAATTTCCCCAGCCCCGATGGCGTCTATATGCACGACACGCCGCAGCAGAGCCTGTTTGGCCAGATGATGCGCTTTGATTCGTCAGGCTGTGTGCGGGTGCAGAATGTGCGTGATCTGGTGACCTGGATCCTGCGCGATACGCCCGGCTGGAACCGCCAGCAATTTGAAGCGACCATCAAAACCGGTGAAACCGTGCCGGTTGCAGTCAGCAACCCGGTTCCGGTGCATTTCCTTTATGCCTCTGCATGGTCAACAGGCGATGGGGTGGTGCAGTTCCGCGATGATATTTATGGCTGGGATGGTGTTGAAGAACTGAAAATTTCTTCTGCCTTCTGATCCACCCGATATTTTGTTCAATCTCAGATGATTTTATGCCGCTGTGCGGGCCAGCATCTTATTTTATCTTGAAAGTAGATAGGCCAGTTGAACTGTGCTAGAGCGTCAAATCGAAAAGCAAGGTCGCTTTCGAAAGCTCCCGCTGTTCACTTAGAGCGCCGTGCGTCCTGTCGGACGCACAAAGGAGGCTCTAACTCTTTGAATAAGCATCGGAATTATCCAAAAACCGATTCCACTTTTTGGACCGATGCTCTAAAACCTGTCTCCCGAAATTGAGAACCAGTTTCGGGATAAAGACATGTGTAAAAACAAAAGCTTAAAGCAAGCTCGTGATCTTTCAGATTCACGAGCTTGCTTTAGAGCATTTCTTGTTTTGTCCGCATTTTGCAATCAGGCGCAATGGTCTGGCTGCAAAATGCTCTTGTATAAGGAATTTGCAGATCATGGCGATACAGTCGGCAGCATCCGGTTCTTTGGAGACTTTCTTTGAAACGTCTCTGGCCGATACCGATCCGGATATTTTTGGTGCAATCCGTAATGAACTTGGCCGTCAGCGGCATGAAATCGAGCTGATTGCTTCGGAAAACATTGTTTCCCGCGCTGTCATGGAAGCGCAGGGCACGGTTTTGACCAATAAATATGCCGAAGGTTATCCGGGCCGCCGCTATTATGGCGGCTGCCAGTTTGTCGACGTTGTGGAAGAACTGGCCATTGAGCGAGCCAAAAAGCTGTTTGATTGCAAATTTGCCAATGTGCAGCCCAATTCCGGCAGTCAGATGAACCAGGCCGTGTTTTTGGCGCTGTTGCAGCCGGGCGACACTTTTATGGGGCTGGACCTGAATTCAGGCGGCCATCTGACACACGGCTCACCTGTCAATATGAGCGGCAAGTGGTTTAATGTCGTTTCTTACGGCGTGAACGAAAATGACCATCTGCTCGACATGGATGAGGTGGAGCGCAAGGCGCATGAAACCAAGCCAAAGCTTATTCTGGCTGGCGGTACTGCCTATTCGCGTATCTGGGACTGGAAGCGCTTCCGTGAGATTGCCGATGCGGTCGGTGCCTATCTCATGGTCGATATGGCTCATATTGCCGGTCTGGTTGCCGGCGGGATGCATCCTTCGCCGCTGCCTCATGCGCATGTGGTCACCACCACGACCCATAAATCACTGCGTGGTCCGCGTGGTGGCATGATCCTGACCAATCATGAAGACATCGCTAAGAAGATCAATTCGGCGGTGTTTCCCGGCTTGCAGGGTGGCCCCTTGATGCATGTCATTGCGGCCAAGGCCGTGGCGTTTTCCGAAGCCTTGAAGCCCGAATTCAAGCTTTATGCGCAAAATGTGGTTGCCAATGCCAAGGCGCTGGCTTCCAGCCTTCAGGAAACCGGCCTTGATATTGTTTCAGGCGGCACCGATAATCACTTGATGCTGGTTGATCTGCGCCCGAAAAACGCCACTGGCAAACGCGCAGAAACGGCCCTTGGCCGCGCCAACATCACCTGCAACAAGAATGGTATTCCTTTCGATCCTGAAAAGCCGTTCGTGACCTCTGGTGTGCGTCTTGGTACGCCGGCAGGCACCACGCGCGGTTTTGGGCAGGAAGAGTTCCGCGAAATTGGCAAGCTGATTGCCGAAGTGCTCGACGGGTTGAAAACCGCCAATTCGGATGAGGGCAATGCTGCGGTCGAGGCTTCTGTCAAGCAGCGGGTTATTGAGATGACCAGCCGTTTCCCGATGTATTCCTATCTGGGATAAATTTTTCAAATTTTTTAAAAACAGCAATGGCCGCTGCGAGAACCTCGCAGCGGCCATTGCATTTGTATATGATATTTGTCAGCACCATTTGTGTGATGTTTGATGTTTTCATCAGGCTGCAAAATGCTCATAGTTTAAGAAAATGGGTGGGTTTTCATGCGTTGTCCCTATTGCCAGTCTGAAGATACGCAGGTGAAGGATTCACGCCCTGCCGAAGATGGTCTGGCCATTCGCAGGCGACGGGTCTGCCCCGATTGCGGCGGCCGTTTCACCACTTTTGAGCGGGTGCAATTGCGCGATCTGGTTGTGGTCAAGAAATCCGGCCGCAAGGTTCCGTTCGATCGCGACAAACTGCTGCGTTCGGTGGAAATTGCCGTGCGCAAACGCAATGTCGAGCCAGAGCGTATTGACCGGGCGGTGACCGGCATTGTGCGCCAGCTTGAAAGTTCGGGCGAGATCGAGATTCCTTCCGCTGAAGTCGGGCGGCTGGTCATGGAGGCGCTCAAATCGCTGGATGATGTGGCCTATGTGCGCTTTGCCTCCGTCTATCGCAATTTCCGTGAGGCCAAGGATTTTCATGAGGTTCTGGGAGAACTCAAGGGCGAGGAAGAGCCTGAAAATCCATGAGCACCAGCCCGCAACAGGAAGAAATTGACCGCAGGTTCATGGCGGCCGCCTTGCGTCTGTCGCGGCGCAATCAGGGCCGTACCTCCACCAATCCATCCGTTGGAACCTTGATTGTACGCAATGACGGGCTAGGGCCGATGATCGTTGGCACCGGCGTTACCGCCATTGGCGGGCGTCCTCATGCGGAAGCCGAAGCACTGGCTGAGGCAGGTGATCTGGCGCGTGGCGCCACCGCCTATGTCACCCTTGAACCCTGTGCCCATCATGGGCGCACACCGCCTTGTGCAAAAGCATTGGTTGCATCCGGGGTCGCCCGTGTGGTGGGGGCAGCCAGCGATCCTGATCCACGTGTTGCCGGGCAAGGCTACGCCATTTTGCGCAAGGCGGGCATTGAGGTCACTGAAGGGGTGCTGGCGGCAGAAGCGGCAAACCAGCTTGCTGGCTATCTGATGCGTTCCTTGAAAAGGCGGCCTGAAGTCACGCTTAAAATGGCGCTGTCCAGCGATGGGAAAATTGGCGCTAGCGGGCAGGGGCAGGTTGCCATTACCGGGGATGCGGCACGCCGTGAGGTGCATTTGATGCGCGCTGAGGCCGATGGCATCCTGATCGGGATTGGCACGGCGCTGGAAGATGATCCTGAGCTTACTGTTCGTTTGCCGGGTCTGGAAAACAGATCGCCGGTGCGCATTGTGCTCGACAGTGACATGCGCCTGCCGCTGACATCGCGTCTTGTTTCCGGCGTAAAGAACGTGCCGCTTTATGTGGCGGCCAGTCTTGAAGCAGATTGCATACGCCGCGCCGCATTGGAGCGGGAAGGCGTGCGCCTGATCGGCACGGATGTTCATGACGGCAGGATTGCCCTGCCGGAACTGCTTGAAGACCTTGCATCGCTTGGCATGTCGAGCCTGATGGTGGAAGGCGGAGCAGCCGTTGCCCGTTCCTTTCTTGAGGAAGGGCTGGTTGACCGGATCGTGCTGTTTTTGGGGACTGTGGAAGTGGGCGCACAAGGTGTTCCCGCACCGCTGGATGCAAGCCGGATGCCGCCGGGGTTTCAAAAAACACGGCAGATGCGCTTTGATCAGGATGACTATGTTGAGTGGGTAAAGGCAGGCTGATGTTTACAGGTATTGTCACCGATGTTGGAACCGTTGTTGCAGTCAAGGCGCTTAAGGAAGGGGTGCGGCTGCGCATTGACACGGCCTACGACCCGGCAAGTATTGATATTGGCGCTTCCATCGCCTGTGCCGGTGTATGTCTGACGGTGACGGGCCTGCCTCAGGCCGGTTCAACCGAACGCTGGTTTGAGGTTGAGGCGTGGGAAGAGGCTTTGCGCCTGACCACGGCTTCCGGCTGGGGGGCGGGCACACGCCTTAATCTGGAGCGGGCGCTCAAGATCGGTGATGAACTGGGGGGGCATATTGTCTCTGGCCATGTCGATGGCACGGCGCAAATCATCGCCCGTCAGATGCAAGGTGACGCCGTGCGCTTTACGCTTGAGGCGCCCGCCGAATTTGCGCGCTTTATTGCGCCCAAGGGCTCGGTTGCGCTGGATGGCGCCTCGCTGACCGTCAATCAGGTGGATGGACGGCAATTTGACGTTCTGCTGATCCAGCATTCGCTGCAGGTGACCACATGGGGTGAGCGGCAGGCGGGTGACGCTGTCAATCTCGAAATTGACACGATGGCGCGTTATGCCGCACGGCTTGCACAAGCGGCGCGACAAGGTTACTGAGTGGACATTCACTGATCCGATATCATCCCCGCGTGTAAGGCTTGCGGTCTTGCGCGCTTGAGCCTATTGACGGCTTTGCCGGAGACGCAAAAACCATGACCAAGGACACACCAAAAAAGCTGCTCATCATCGAGGCTCGTTTTTATGATGATCTTGCTGACGCATTGCTGGAAGGCGCCAAGGCGGCACTGGATGAGGCGGGCGCAGACTATGATGTGGTGACGGTTCCCGGCGCGCTTGAAATTCCGGCGGTGATTTCCCTGGCTCTCGATGCTGAAGAAGAAGACGGCCAAAGCTATGATGGCTATGTTGCGCTGGGCACCATTATTCGCGGTGAAACCTATCATTTTGAAATTGTCGCCAATGAATCGGCACGCGGGTTGATGGATCTTTCGGTGCAGGAATCGGTGTGTATCGGCAATGGCATTCTCACCACCGAAAATGAGGAACAGGCCTGGGCGCGCGCGCGCCGCAGCGAAGGCGACAAGGGTGGCTTTGCCGCACGTGCTGCGCTGACGATGATTGCGTTGCGACAGCGCCTTGGAGCAAGACTTTCGTGAGTGATCCTGCACAAACCAATCCAGTGCCGCGACAGGCCAATAAGCGTGGGGCAGCCCGCCTTGCTGCCGTACAGGCGCTGTATCAGATGGATGTTGCAGGCAGCGGCCTGCTGGAAATCACAGCCGAATATGAAGCCTTTCGTCTGGGCAAGGAAGTGGATGGCGCACTTTATCGCGAGGCCGATGCACAATGGTTTCGGGCCATTCTTGCTGGCGTGGTGGACAAGCAGAAAACCCTTGATCCGATCGTGCGGCAGGCGCTGACCGAGGACTGGCCGCTGTCACGGCTTGATTCCACGCTGCGGGCTATTTTACGCGCCGGCACTTATGAACTGATGATGCGTGTCGATGTTCCGGTTGCGGTCATCGTTTCGGAATATGTCGATATTGCCAAGGCGTTTTATGAAGACGATGAGCCCAAGCTCGTCAATGCCGTTCTTGACCGTATTGCCCGCCGTGTGCGCGGTGAGGGCAAAGGAAAGGGCAAAGAGGCTTCATGAGTGCATCGGAACAGGTCGCGCCAGGTTTGCAGGGGTTTTCCGCTGAGCGGGAGGCGCGCAGGACTGCGCTGATTCTTGCTGCGGCCCAGGCAATTATTGGCTCGGCTGCCCCGATCTGTTTTGCGCTGGGCGCACTTGCCGGTCATTATATGCTGGGTATGGACAAGTCGCTGGCAACAGCGCCGCTGACCGGATTTAATGTGGGTGTTGCATTGGGGGCTTTGCCCGCTGCCGCAATCATTCGCCGTCTTGGACAAAGAGACGGGTTTTTAACCGGCACAGGGCTGACCGCGCTGGGCGGGCTGATTGCAACCATTGCGTTGTTTTTGTCTCATTTCTGGCTGTTTGCCTTTGGCCTGGCAATTGTCGGATTTGGCGGTGCTTTCGTCCAGCAGTTCCGGTTTGCCGCGGCTGATAATGCCCCGCCTGCTTTCAAGGCGCGCGCCATTTCCTTTGTGCTGGCCGGTGGGGTTTTTACAGCCCTGCTTGGACCGCAAGTGGTGATTTTTACCAAAGACCTTTTTCAGCCGGTCGCATTCGCCGGGGCTTTTGCCTCACTGGTCGTTTTGGCGGCTATTGGCGCGCTGGTGTTGCTGCTGCTGCGCCCCAGGCCGTTTGTTGAAAAAACCGAGCATTTGGCTTCAACCGGCCGTCCGCTGCGTGTTATCGTGACCCGTCCGCGCTTTGTCACAGCCCTGACCTGTGCTGTTGGCTCTTATGCGATGATGACTTTCGTGATGACGGGTGCGCCATTGGCCATGGTCGGCTGTGGCTTTAGTCCTGATGAGGCGACGCTGGGCATTTCATGGCATATCATGGCCATGTATGTGCCAAGTTTTTTCACGGGACGTCTGATCCATCGTTTCGGGGCCTCAACCATTGTGGCCGTTGGCTTCCTGCTGTTGATTGGCTGTGGCCTGATTGCCCTGTCGGGTCTTGAACTCTGGCAGTTCTGGTTATCACTGATCCTGCTTGGGCTTGGCTGGAATTTTGGTTTTATTGGCGCCACGGCCATTGTGAGCGAGTGTTATACGGCTGAAGAAAACGGCAAGGTGCAGGGTTTCCACGATTTTGTGCTGTTTTCGACCGTGGCTTTTGGCTCGCTGATGTCGGGCGTGGTCTATAATGTCGGGGGGTGGGATATGCTGGCATGGCTGCTGTTTCCCGTTTGTGGCCTGTGCCTTGCCATGCTTGCGTTGCAAGCCGTCATTGATCGGCGCGCACAACCGGTCTGATCTTGTCGGGCGATACCGCAACAAAAAACATAACAATATCTTGACCCTGGGCATGGCTGCCGCCAATGTTGCCCTGTCGGGCGCTCTGCATAATGCAGTGCTGCCCGGTTGCAACGGCCCGGGGGAGGGTTCTTGCGGGCCATAATCGGGAGGAATAACTGGCAATGACCATGCTTTATGTCGTCATCGCCTGCGGCCTGCTTTCTGTCCTTTATGCCATTTTGGCGACCAAGTCGGTGCTTGCCGCCGATCAGGGCAATGCACGCATGCAGGAAATTTCCGCAGCTATTCGTGAAGGTGCGCAAGCCTATCTGTCGCGTCAATATACCACCATCGCCATTGTCGGCGTTGTCGTCTTCGTGCTTGCATGGTGGCTGTTATCGGCAACCGCTGCGTTTGGTTTCCTGATTGGCGCCGTGCTTTCAGGTGCGGCCGGTTTCATTGGCATGCATGTATCGGTGCGGGCCAATGTACGCACCGCACAGGCCGCCTCCAAAAGCCTGGCTGCCGGTCTCGACATTGCCTTCAAGTCGGGTGCAATCACGGGCATGCTTGTGGCCGGTCTGGCGCTGCTTGGCGTTGCCGTTTATTACTGGTTGCTGATCGGCCCGCTTGGCCACGCACCGGCCAGCCGTGAGGTGGTTGATGCGCTGGTGGCGCTTGGCTTTGGGGCTTCGCTGATTTCGATCTTTGCGCGCCTTGGCGGCGGCATTTTCACCAAGGGCGCCGATGTCGGCGGCGACCTGGTCGGCAAGGTGGAAGCTGGTATCCCCGAGGATGACCCGCGCAACCCCGCCACCATTGCCGACAATGTGGGCGATAATGTCGGCGATTGCGCCGGTATGGCCGCAGACCTGTTTGAAACCTATGCGGTCACCGTTGTCGCCACCATGGTTCTGGCGGCTATTTTCTTTGCAAATGCGCCCAATCTTGGCCTGATGATGCTGTATCCGCTGGTTATTTGTGCGGCCTGTATCGTCACATCCATTGCCGGTACTTTTTTTGTCAAGCTCGGCTCCAATGGCTCTATCATGGGTGCGCTTTACAAGGGCCTGATCGTGACCGGGATCTTGTCTGTTGCAGGGCTGGCGATTGCCAATCAGCTCACCATCGGCTGGGGCGAGGTGGGCATGGCAAACGGCATGGTGCTGACCGGCGGTAGCCTGTTTGTCTGCGGGTTGATCGGCCTTCTGGTAACCGCCCTGATTGTCGTCATCACCGAATATTATACCGGCACCAACAAGCGCCCGGTCAACTCGATTGCCCAGGCATCGGTGACCGGCCATGGCACCAATGTCATTCAGGGGCTGGCTGTCTCGCTGGAATCAACAGCGCTGCCAGCCATTGTCATTGTGGGCGGCATTATTGCCACATTCCAGCTTGCGGGCCTGTTTGGCACGGCCATTGCGGTGACGACGATGCTGGGGCTTGCGGGCATGATCGTGGCGCTCGATGCTTTTGGCCCGGTGACGGATAATGCCGGTGGCATTGCTGAAATGTCTGGCCTGCCGCCAGAGGTTCGCCAGTCAACCGATGCGCTTGATGCTGTGGGCAACACCACCAAGGCTGTCACCAAGGGCTATGCGATCGGTTCGGCCGGGCTTGGCGCGCTGGTGTTATTTGCAGCCTATTCAAACGACCTGCAATATTTTGCCGCCCATGCCGATCAATACCCTTATTTTGCTGATCTGGGTGTTGTCTCCTTTGACCTGTCCAACCCCTATGTGGTGGCCGGGCTGATCTTTGGTGGCCTCATTCCCTATCTGTTTGGCGGCATTGCCATGACAGCAGTGGGGCGTGCGGCCGGTTCCATCGTGGAGGAAGTGCGCAAGCAGTTTCGCGAAGATCCGGGCATTATGGCTGGCACTTCGCGACCCAACTATGCCCGTGCTGTGGATATTCTAACCCGTGCGGCCATCAAGGAAATGATCATTCCCTCATTGCTGCCGGTTCTGGCCCCGCTGGTGGTTTATTACGGGGTGCTGCTGATTTCCGGCTCCAAGGCTTCGGCTTTTGCGGCACTGGGTGCATCGCTCCTGGGGGTGATCGTCAATGGTCTGTTTGTGGCCATTTCGATGACCTCGGGCGGCGGGGCATGGGATAATGCCAAGAAATCATTCGAGGATGGTTTTACCGACAAGGATGGTGTGCAGCATCTCAAAGGGTCTGAGGCACACAAGGCGTCGGTGACCGGTGATACGGTGGGTGATCCTTACAAGGATACGGCCGGTCCTGCCGTCAATCCGGCAATCAAGATCACCAATATCGTGGCTCTGTTGCTGCTGGCGGTGCTGGCGCAAGGCTGACAGGATTTTTTAACTACAAAAAACCCGCGGAGAAAAATCTCCGCGGGTTTTTCATTTGAAAATTTATTTTTAAACAGAATCAGCCGCCGCCGATAATGTTGCCGACCTGGCCGGGGCTCATCTTGCCCGCACCGCTGATGACCTGTGCCAGGAAGTTTTGATCCTTGCCGCCGGTTGGTGTGGTGCGGCTGATGAAATCAAACACTTTTCCGTCCTTGAGGCCATAATTGGCGATATTGCTGACACGGCCATCCTCGCCGAAATAAACGGCCAGAACGCTTTGTTCCACAACCTTTGCATTGGCAAATGCCACCGGGCGTTTGCGCGTCTGGGAAATGTAATAAAACACTTCATTGTCAAAAGTTGCCGTGGTGGAAGGGGTGCCAAGCGCCAGCATGACCTGTTCGCGACTGGACCCGACAGGCACCATATCCAGCGACTGCTGATCGACAATATAGCCTTGATGCAGTGTTTCACTGGGGTTGAGGTCGCCAATCATCTTGGAACTGTTGCAGGCAGACAGGGCTGCTGCAACAGCAATCAATGACGCGATCCCGACAGGGTGCAACGAAAATGTCGACTTGAATTTCATCACGCGCAATGACAACTCCATCTTATCAGCCTTGCACGCCCGCTTGCACAGGGCCACAAAAGCGGTAAACCAGCTTAGCCGCCGATGCAACACGGCCAGTCAAACAATCAGGCCCAAATCATCGGGGTTCTGCAGGAGACCTGTATTTTATGTTCAAGCGTCTGTTCGGGGCCAAGCGCCAGACAAACCGACAAGCCACGGATGCGCTTTACGGTGAAATCGTGGCGGCGGCGCGGCAGCCCTGGTTCTATTTGCAATGGAAAGTTCCCGACACGCCTCTTGGCCGTTTTGAGATGCTGTCCTTGCATATGTTTCTGCTTCAATATCGTTTACATGGGCAGGCAGGGCCAGCAAAAGATATGGCGCAGGTTTTGATCGACGAGTTTTTTCTCGATGTCGATCATTCGCTGCGTGAACTTGGCATCAGTGATGTTGGCGTGCCAAAGCGCATGAAGCGGCTGGCAAAAATGTATTATGGCCGCACCGCTGCCTATGCCGATGCGCTGGAGAGGCAGGATGATCAGGCGCTGGTGGCTGCGCTGAAGCGCAATATCTGCCCGGATGAGGGTGGCGATGAAGACTGGCGCGAATCAGCTTTGCTGGCCGCTTATGTCAAGCAGGTGGTGCACGACCTTTCGGCACAGACGCTCGACAGCATATGCGCAGGCGTGCTGCACTTTCCCCGTGCCGGTGTTTAAGGATAATCAAATGAATGATGCGGATGAAAAAAGCCCGGTTTCTTTTGAGGTTCATGTTGCACGCCTGCCCCAAAAAGGGCTGCCCGTCCTGATTGAGGCTGATGCGGTGCAAAAAGAAGCGCTGGCAAAGGCGCATGGCTTGCTTGCTGTTGAGGCCTATCGGGCAAAATTGCTGGTAACGCCATGGAATCGCAACGGCGTCAAAATATCGGGTCAGGTTGTTGCGGATGTCAGTCAGGCGTGTGTGGTAACGCTTGACCCGATTGCAGCCCATATTAATGAGGCTGTTGAGGGGTTGTTTTTACCCGCAGGTTCAAAACTGGCCAGTTTTGACCGGGCCGGTTTTGGCCGGGCCAGCTTTGACCAGAATGGTGAAATGCTGCTCGATGCAGAAGGGCCTGACAGTCCCGAGATATTTTCGGGTGACACCATTGATGCGGGTGCACTGACGGAAGAGTTTTTCAGCCTTGCAATCGACCCTTATCCGCGTAAATCGGGCGCTGTTCTTGACACATCTTCACTGGATGGGCCGGAAGAAACCGAGTTTCAGAAAAAACTGCGCGGGCTTTGGGGAAAGACCTGAAAGCAGGGCGTTTTACAAAAGTCAGTTGTATAGTGAGGTAAAAACGCTATTTTCGCGAAAATTCCGGCATAGCTGGTGAAGTCAGCAGTGAGACAGTGAGATGAAAATAGCGTGATCAGAATTTCGATCGATGCGATGGGCGGTGATCATGGAGCGGGTGTGGTGATTCCTGCCCTTGCTGCTGTTTCTGTCCGGCGCCCGGATATCCGGTTCATCATTTTTGGGCGCGAAGAGGTGGTGCGCCCCGAACTGACAAAATTTCCCGAATTGGCCAGGGTCAGCGAGTTTGTCCATTGTGACGTTGCAATCCAGATGGATGACAAGCCAAGCCAGGCCCTGCGCCACGGGCGTGGCACATCTTCCATGTGGAATGCCATTGAGGCGGTGAAAAATGGCGAGGCCGATGCTTGTATTTCGGCAGGCAATACCGGTGCGCTGATGGCGATGGCAAAATTTTGCCTGCGCAGCATGGCCAATGTTGGCCGCCCCGCCATTGCAGCCATCTGGCCTAATCTGCGCAGCGAAAGCGTGGTTTTGGATGTTGGCGCCACCATTGGCGCCGATGCGCGCCAACTGGTTGATTTTGCCATGTTGGGAGCTGGAATGGCGCGTGCCTTGTTTGGCATTGAACGGCCAAGCGTGGGGCTTCTCAATGTGGGTGTTGAAGAGATCAAGGGGCAGGAGGATGTCAAGGAGGCCGGGCGCATTTTGCGTGAGGCTGAACTTTCCTCATTGGATTATCGCGGCTTTGTCGAGGGCGATGATATTGGCAAGGGCACCGTTGATGTTGTGGTCACGGAAGGATTTTCGGGCAATATCGCGCTGAAAACGGCTGAAGGCACGGCACGCCAGATTGCGGGTTATCTGAAGGCTGCAATGGGGCGCACGCTGATGGCGCGTATCGGCTATATGTTTGCGCGCGGCGCTTTTCGTCAATTGCGCGAGAAGATGGATGTCAGCCGCTCCAATGGCGGTGTGTTTCTTGGTCTTAATGGTATTGTGGTGAAAAGCCATGGCGGGGCCGATTCGGCAGGGTTTTCTGCGGCTGTTGAGCTTGGCTATGATATGGTTCGCAACCGCTTGCTGGAGCGTGTGCAGGCCGACATTAATCTGTTCCATGCCAATAACCCACAAGATGACCCACAGGATGCCCCGCAAAACGGGGTGATACAAACCACGGTCGTTCAGACCGCTGAAAAAGGATAAGAGCTTGATCAGATCAGTCGTGCGCGGCATTGGTTCGGCCTTGCCCCGGCGCATCATGAAGAATGCTGAATTTGAGGGCGTGATTGACACCTCGGATGCGTGGATCGAGCAACGCACAGGCATTCGCCAGCGCTATATTGCGGCAGATGACGAAACCACGGCCTCACTGGGGGAGGCTGCCGCACGCGCTGCCTTGACCAATGCGGGGCTGACAGTTGACGATATCGATCTGATTGTTTTGGCGACTTCGACACCAAACAATACGTTTCCCGCCACTGCCGTCGATATCCAGAACCGGCTTGGGATGCAGCATGGCTTTGCCTTTGACATGCAGGCTGTGTGCTCGGGCTTTGTCTATGCGGTGACGACGGCTGACGCCTATATTCGCGGTGGAATGGCCAAACGGGTGCTGGTTATCGGCGCAGAAACCTTTTCACGTCTGCTGGACTGGAAGGATCGCACCACCTGCGTTTTGTTTGGTGACGGTGCGGGGGCTCTTGTTCTGGAGGCCGCTGAAGGCGAAGGAGCAATAAAAGACCGCGGTGTGCTTGCGGCTGCGCTGCGCTCTGACGGTCAGCATAAGGATAAACTTTATGTCAATGGCGGCGTGTCGACCACCGGCACGATCGGCCATTTGAAGATGGAAGGCCGCGAGGTCTTCAAACATGCCGTAGGCATGATTACCGACGTGATCGAGGCCGTGTTTGATCAGGCAAAGATTGGTGCAGAAGATCTGGACTGGTTTGTGCCGCATCAGGCCAATAAGCGCATTATTGATGCTTCGGCGAAAAAACTTGGTATTGCCGCCGAAAAAGTCGTTATTACCGTTGACCAGCACGGCAATACATCTGCTGCTTCGGTGCCGCTGGCACTGGCGGTGGCCGTTGCTGACGGGCGTATCAAGCGTGGTGATCTGGTGCTGCTGGAAGCGATGGGCGGCGGCTTCACCTGGGGTGCTGTCTTGTTGCGCTGGTAGGGCGGCGCAAGGCTTGAATAAACCTTGGGTAAACGCTCTTGACCTTTAAGGATCAATTACTTAGGCTTTATCCTCACTTTTAGAGATCAATTGCTTTAGCCAATAGGACGGACGCATGGGGGGAAAGACATTAACGCGTGCTGACCTTGCCGAGGCGATTTATCGCAAGGTGGGATTGTCGAGAACTGAATCGGCTGAATTGGTCGAGTCCATCCTCAGCGAAATCTGCGAAGCGATTGTGCGCGGTGAAACGGTGAAACTTTCATCTTTCGCCACTTTTCAGGTGCGCTCGAAAAATGAGCGGATCGGACGCAATCCCAAAACTGGCGAGGAGGTTCCGATTCTGCCGCGCCGGGTGATGACCTTCAAGGCTTCCAATGTTTTGAAAAACCGGATTTTGCGCGCGCATCAGGAGCGGGAAGGTAACGACGCCTGAAGTCGGGGTTATTCTTGATCGGCTCAATTTATACCGGAAATTTATGCCGGGGCTCAATTTATACCGGGCTTGCGTATCAGTGTGTAAATAGCCTTAGAATCAGGCGAATATGGACGTTCCAGTCTCATGCCTGATATGTGGTGAGCCACCCATTCTGTGTTGATATGATTTGCTGTTGATGTGATTTGCGAGGACCGGTCATGGAAAAAAGCCCCGACGCCTTTCGCACGATCAGTGAAGTTGCGGAAGACCTTGATCTTCCCCAGCATGTTCTGCGCTTTTGGGAAACCCGCTTTACGCAAATCAAGCCGATGAAGCGGGGAGGCGGTCGCCGCTATTACCGGCCACAGGATGTCGATCTTATCAGGGGCATCCGGCATATGCTTTATGATCAGGGCTACACCATCAAGGGCGTACAAAAGCTGTTGCGTGAAAATGGCAACCAGTTTCTGGTGGCGATTGCCAATGGCGATCTGGCTGCCATCGAGGCCATCGCCCAGCGCAAACAGGCCGATGCTGTGGAACTGACCGCCGCTGCTCAACCACGGGCAGGCGATGATGAACAGCTTGTCGGCCAGCCCAGGGCCAAACCCAGCCGGCGTTTTTTCAGTCTTGGCAAGGCTGATGAGGAAGGGCCTGTACAGGCTGATGGCGGCAGGCTTTCGCGTGATAACCGCGCGCTGTTGCAAGAAGCTCTTTTCGATCTGCTGGAATGCAAACGCCTTTTGGATCAGGTGCGCTGAACCGGGGCTTTGTGTTACGTCGCGTTTTTTATGCGGAGCCTTTCAAAGGCGGGAACCAAAGAACTGACCAGCCGTTTCTTCCTTGAGCTTTTAAAAAAGAAGGAAACAGCATGGCGTCTTTTTCATCCCTTTCCGACAAGAATCTTGAAAAGCAGGTGGCGCAGCTTTCCAAAGAACTGACTGCATTGAGGAAGCAGCTTTCCAGACGTGGTCATGATTATTATGAAGAAGGGCGCGAAACCCTTACCGGCTATGGCGATACGGTCTCGGCCTATTATGATGAATTGTCCGGGAAGTTGAACGATCACTTGCCTGAATTGCGCAAAAGGGCGCGCATGATTGAAAACACGGCACGTGAGCATCCGGCGGCTGCGGTGGCTGCGGGATTGATCATTGTCGGTCTTGCCGCATCGCTCTTTTTCAGTCGCCGCTAAAACAAGAGCTTAGAGCATTTCATCTGTTTACATGGAAACAAACAAGGCCGGCTCATGGCCGGCCTCCTAGAGCCTCGGGCGTTTAATGTGCAACGTATCCTGCAGCTTTGAAGTAGTTCCAGCATTCGTTGGGAGTGAACAGGTCACAGATGTTGCCGACGGCGCGCCAGAGATCATCGAGGGTACGGGCGCGGCCTTGCGTAGAAGAGCCTTGAGCTTGGCGAAGGCCATTTCGATCGGGTTCAAATCCGGTGAGTATTTCGGCAAGAACAAGAGCCAGGCACCGCGCTCGGCAATAGCCTTCGCGGCTCGGGGGCTCTTGTGGACATTGAGGTTGTCGAGGATGACCACGTCGCCGGGTTCGAGGGCTGGCGCCAGTTGCGTGGCCACATAGGCGTCGAAGGCTGCGCCATCCATGGCGCCATGGATGATCCACGGAGCGACGAGTTCGTGACATCTCAGGCCTGCCACGAAGGTTTGCGTACACCATTTGCCAAACGGCGCTTGTGCCCGCAACCGCTCGCCACGCCGACAGCGCCCGCGCAACGGCGTCATGTTGGTCTTCACGCTCGTTTCATCGATGAAGACGAGCCTTGCCGGTTGACGGCGCATGAAGGGCTGGCGGTATTTGCGCCACTCACACCGCGCCGCCTTGACGTCACAGCGTTCTTGCTCCGACGCCAGAAGCGCTTTTTTTATATGTGAAGCCTTGCCTGCACAGGAATTTCGACAGGTTCGACGGATCGATCCCCACGCCGTGGTGCGCTTCGAGCCAGGCGGCAAGATCAGGCATGCTGATGTCAGGCTTGGCCTGCACCTTGTCGATGATGGCTTGCCGATAGGGGTCAAGCTTGCCCGAACCACGCGGACGACCCTGCCTGGCCGGAGCCACGGAACCCGTGCTACGATAGCGCTGTTGCACCCGCACCGCCGTCGAAGGCGCAACCGCAAAACGCGACGCCATTGCCCGACGCGAGTGCCCCGCTTCTATCCCACGAACAATCCGCTCCCGAAGGTCTGATGAAATCGGCTTTCCCATGGCATGCACCTCCTGCCGCCATAGAATCAGACTCCACCGCTCAATGGAACCCTCGATTCAGACTTCCCACCCGAAGCTCTAGCCTCATCCTGCGCGTACATCCGGCGTCAGGCAAAGCGTATGCTGTTCATATAGTATCCGTTTTCTGGAATACAAGACGCCCCAAACTTCATCCGTTTCCCTGAAAACTGCAAAATGCTTCTATTCCATAATCTCGGCAATATAATCAATAATGGCATCAATCTGGTCTTGTGAGGCTTTAAACACCGGCATTCCAGGATGCCCGGTATCAATGCTTCCAATGAAGGTTTCTTCAAGAGCATCAATGGGAAAACGCTCCGACAGTTTCCGGAATGGCGGCGCTTGCGGATGTGGGCTGTCACCTTCAGGCCCAACTTCATGGCAGCCAGAGCAATATTGCACCACCAGTGCCTTTCCACGCTCGGAACTCTCTTGCGCATTTGCATGAGTGACAAGCAAAAGCCCAATCAGGCTGGACAAACACAACAAGACGAATCGCATTCACCACTCCCCATAACCATGCCCCTAAAGCGTGTCGCTTTTCTTTCAGATTCATGTGACCCGCTTTAAACCTTTGTTTTTACGAATGTCTTTATCTCAAATCGGGAGGCCGGTTTTGACAGGCTCGGCGCCAAATACGCCTTGTTCAATCACAAAGCGCTGACAATGGCTGATAAAAGCCTCGACCGTCATTGTATGGTAATCTGAACTGGGCAAGAGCAGCCCCATGGTCAAGGGGCGGATGTCGTCTTTGATCGAAACAAACACCAATGGCTTGCCGTCCGGTGACATTGTGTTGAGCGGGCGCATATTGGCAATGCCATAGCCAAAACCATTGGCCACCATGGAACGCATGACGGCGATATCGGCAGTTCGCTCGGTAATTTTAGGCCGCAAACCCTTTTTCTGAAAAGCTGCCAGAAAATAATCGCGGCTGTAGGGCAGATCCAGCAACACCATCGGCTCCTCCGCCAGTTCCTCAGCGCTGAGAAAGGGTCTGTTGGCAAGCCGGTGGTTGGCGGGAAGCATGGCATAGGCTGGCAGCGCCATCAAAGGCCGAAACTCCATGCCCTGCGATAATTGCAGATCATAAGTCAGGGCCAGATCAATTTCACCCCGGTGCAGCATATCCAGCAACTGCTCCTGATCACGCTCAAACTGCCTGACGCGGACCTCCGGGTAGCTGGTTTCAAATTTGATGCGCAAAGGGGGCAAAACGATCTGGGCAAAAGTCAAAAGACAACCGATAGCCAATGGCCCGCGCACTTTTTCAGCCATGTCGCCAGCAATATCGTAAAGTTTTTCAGCATCGATGAGAATGCGGGAGGCTTCTTTCAAAAACACACGCCCACTGCCGGTCAAGGCCAGCCCATGTGAGTGTTTGCGCACAAAAAGCTGAATGCCGAACTCGGACTCAAGCTGGGCGATCGAAGCAGAAATGGATGGCGGCGATACATTGACCTGTTCGGCGGCCCTGGCAATGGAGCCAGCTTCGCCGACGGCAACAAAATACTCCAGTTGTCTGAGGGTAAAACGAAGCGGCATGGTTTCTTATGTTGCCGGTTCGCGCGACGTAATCAAGCCATGCCTGTCTTCAAAATTTGATCCATGTGGTTTTTAAGGCCGTATATTTATCAAAAGAATGCAGGGACAGGTCACGCCCGAAGCCGGATTGCTTGACACCGCCAAAGGGAGTCATCGGGCTAAGCGCATCGACCGTGTTGACCGAGACCGTGCCAACGTGAAGCTGTTCGGCAATGCGGAGGGCACGCGACAGGCTATCTGTCCAGACGGATGCGGCCAGCCCATAGATACTGTCATTGGCGATGCGTAGCGCCTCATCTTCATCCTCAAAGGCAGTGACAGCAAGCACAGGGCCAAAAATCTCATCGCGGACCAGAGCATCATTGGGCGAGACATTGTCGAAAATGGTGGGTTGAATAAAGCTGCCACGCCCATTGATGCTGACCTGATTGCCGCCTGTGACCAGTTGTGCGCTCTTTTTACCGGCTTCGATAAAGCGCATGACATTGGCCGTGTGGTTGGCATCGACCATGGCCCCCATTTTGGAGGCGGGATCAAGCGGATCTCCGGGCTGGATGGCAGCGGCACGTTCCAGCAGTTTCTCAACCAGTGTATCCTTGATGCTTTTGTGCACAAGCAGGCGCGAATTTGCCGAGCAGACTTCACCTTGATTGAAGAAAATTCCGAAAGCGGCCATGTCGGCTGCTGCATCCAGATTGCTGCAATCGGCAAAGACCAGATTAGGGCTTTTTCCGCCGGTCTCCAGCCAAACCTGCTTCATGTTTGACTGCCCCGAATAGTTCAAGAACATTTTGCCCACGGCAGTTGAACCGGTAAAGGCCAGGCAATCAACGTCCATATGACGGCCAAGCGCTTGCCCTGCGGTTTCACCCAGTCCCGGCACTACATTGAAAACACCGGCAGGCAGGCCCGCTTCCATGGCAAGTTCCGCCAGTCGCAAGGCGGAAAGGGGGGATTGTTCGGCCGGTTTGAGCACCACGGAATTTCCGGCTGCAAGTGCAGGTGCGCATTTCCATGTTGCCGTATCGAGCGGAAAATTCCACGGTATGACAGCGCCCACAACACCCAGCGGCTCGCGGCGTATAAGCGCAAGATTGCCGGGATCTGTGGGTGCAACTTCATCATAAAGCTTGTCGATGGCCTCTGCATACCATTGGAAAATGGCGGCGGAGCCGGGCACGTCCATGGTGGCGGCATCATTGACCAGCTTGCCCATATCCAGCGATTCCAGCAGCGCCAGCTCATGCAGGTTTTCACGCAGCAATGCGGCCAGCCGTAAAAGCACCTCCTTGCGATGGGCAGGCGTTGCGCGTGACCAGACACCTGCGTTAAAGCTGCGGCGGGCGCTGGCCACGGCAAGATCGATATCGGCCTCGCCACAGGAGGCGATTTCAGCCAAAACCTCACCTGTCGCCGGGTTGATGCTGGTAAAGGTGCCGCCTGAACGGGCACTCACGAATTTGCCGTCAATGAAGGCCTTGTCGCGGAAGCGGATTGCGGCTGCTTTGGCAATCCAGTCCTTATGGGTCATGCCCTTCATAACAAGGCCCTCCTCTTGAAAATAAATTATTCGTCGCCGGGAACGCCGTAGCTGGGGGCGTCCGAGGGATTGATGGCGCGTGTGACATAAGCGTCAAGCTGCGGCTTGTAGAGTTCCCACAGGTTTGCCAGTTCTTCGATCGGGCAATCTTGTGTCCAGTCGCAGCGCAGATCGGCCACCGGCCAGGATACATCACGAACCAGCTTCATGCCGGCCGAATGGACCGGGCCTGCCTCACCACCCGCCTTGAGTGCGGCGCGCATGGTGGCGATGATACGGTCGCCAAGATGGCCTTGCGAAGCTGAAAATGCTTCGACCATGGCTTGGGGCACACCATCATGCGCCAGCAGATTGCCACCACAGGCGACATTTTCAGCCCGTGCTTCAGCCCAGATGCCCAGTGCATTGGGACCGGAATGGATGGCGCTGATGCCGGTTGCATCAACAGCCAGCACCTGACGATATTCAGGATAGGCGCCTGTCCGCTTCAAAATGGCGACAGCTTCGGCAGCATTGGCTCCTCGCGCCATCAGTTCCAGCCCGCGTGTGCCAAGGGTTGGATCGGTGACATTCTGGCTGGCAACGGCCCCCACACCGGCCTGCGCATAGGCGCAACGCGCTGCAACAGCCGGAGAAGATGAAGAA
Organism: Aquamicrobium segne; assembly: GCF_042656785.1. Classification (NCBI taxonomy): domain Bacteria; kingdom Pseudomonadati; phylum Pseudomonadota; class Alphaproteobacteria; order Hyphomicrobiales; family Phyllobacteriaceae; genus Aquamicrobium; species Aquamicrobium segne. Next base: position 21,805 of record NZ_JBHSLL010000029.1, on the reverse strand, counting down.
ACGGCAACGCCGAACATGCCGGTTTTGCTGCACCGTGCAACGATTGAGAAGGTCATGGCGCTTCATCCGGGATAACGGCAGTGCCGTCGATTTCAACAAGCCAGTTAGGGCGGGCAAGGGCAGAGACAACCAGCCCGGTCGAAACCGGGTGCACGCCTTTGATATATTCGCCCATGGTGCGGTAAACCGCCTCGCGATGGCGCACATCGGTAATGTAGACGACCACCTTGACCAGATGCTCCATCTTGCCGCCAGCTTCCTCAATCAGTTGCCGGATGTTTTGCATGACCTTATGGGTCTGTTCGACCGGGTCGTGACTGCCAATATCCTTGGCGGTGTCGAGGTCTTGCGGGCACTGACCACGCAGGAAAATGGTGGTGCCGCGCGCCACCACCGCCTGACACAGATCATTGTCCAGATTTTGCTCCGGATAGGTCTCTTTGGTGTTGAATTTTCGGATTCTGATATGTGCCATTTACACCTCCATGGAGCCGGTTATAAAACCTGCTCACCGCGATTTCTTCACGTGATATGTTTTTTTAAAGCCAGCGTGCTTCAGGCAGGGCGCGGATTGGCATTGTGATAGTCGATGTAGCGATGCTGCGTGGAGATGCGGTCGGCCAGATGCTTGGCATCGTGCCAGACCCCCCAGATAAAGCTGGACCCACGACGCGACTGCCAGGGAAGGCCAAGGAAATAGAAGCCCGGCTCTGCTGAGACGCCGCGCTGGTGTTTTGGACGGCCTTTTTCATCAAGGGCGTCGATTTCTTCCAGCCAGCTATAGTCGACCGCATAGCCTGTCGCCCAGATGATCGTGGAAATGCCGGCTTTGGCCAGGTCCAGCTCAAGAACGGGATGCGTCAGGCATTCGGGATCGGGTCCAAGAATGCGCGCCTCAGGCTCTTGCGGCAGATCAATTCCGTTGCGGGCAATATAAGCGTCGGCTTCATCAAGCAGCGCCATCAGATTGGCGTCACCTGCGGCAATATTTTTTGCCAGATCCGGGGCAAAGGTCAAAACGCCGTTTTGATAGTTGCTGGTCATGCCAACCAGCGTAATCCCCTGTTCGGCAAGGCGGCGGAAGTCCACGGTTTCGCCCCCGCGCGCACCGCTGACCGCAATGGTGACATGCTCGGTTCCGGGGCCGGGTGTTTCCATATCCCATTTGCCCAGAACGCCCAGCCACCAGACAAAGTCGCGACCACGATAAGAGCGCGGTGGGCGGTCATGTGGACCAACCGAAAGATAGACCTGCCGCCCTGCACGGGCCAGTTCATCTGCAATCTGCACACCTGAAGAACCAGCTCCAACCACCAGAATTGCCCCTTCCGGCAAGGCAGCAGGATTGCGATAGCTGTTGGAGTGGATTTGCAGAATATCGGCGCTTTCAGGAATGATTGGGGGGATGGTTGGCCGCTGGAACGGGCCGGTTGCAGCAACCACATTCTGAGCCTCAATGACCCCGGCTGAGGTTTCGATGATGAAACCACGCTGGCCCTTGTTGCGGCTCACCTTCGTGACCTCGACGCCAGTGCGCACAGGCGCATCAATCATTTGCGCATAGGCAACGAAATAATCAGCAACCGCCTCCTTGTCGATAAAGGCGTCGGGGTCGGCATTGGCAAATTCCATGCCGGGAAAACGATCATGCCAGGCCGGGCCGTTGGCGACAAGCGAATCCCATCGTTCTGAACGCCAGCGCTCGGCAATACGGGCGCGTTCAAGAACGAGGTGTGGCACGTTGCATTTGCTGAGATGCTCACTCATGGCGATACCCGCCTGACCGCCACCAATGACAAGCGTGTCTATTTTCTCAACCGACATTGATGGGTCCTTTTCGCAGCGCATCTGTGTTCTTGTAACGGCAATTTTTTAGATTTAGCCGAGGCGCTGATTTGGGAACATTACTTTTTCATGTGGCACTGATTAGCCTGTTCCTAAAGCCTGCTCTTAAAGCGTGTCGCTTTATCTTTCAGATTCATGTGGCTGCTTTAAGTTATTGTTTTTACGTATGTCTTTATCTTGGTACAAACCGGTTTTGCGATCAAGGACATGCGTAAAAACAAAACACCCTGCGCCCATCGGGCGCAGGGTGTTTTGTTATTGCCTTCAGGAACCCTCATGCGTCAGTAATTCTCGCTCAGCCCCCGTTGCAAGCCATTGAAATCGTTAGTCTGAAAAATCGACCGTGTTACCGCCGCCCATAGTTTCTGCGCTCGAAGGCTGCTCAGCTAGAAAGAAAAGCCCATGGGCAAACGAATCTGCCGGAAAAATTGAATATTATCCGCGAGCTTCAGAGCATCGACGTTATCGATGTGAATGGACCGAGCTGCTATCTGAAAAATTGAAGATTTCTGGTCTTTAGCGGTTAAATTTCACGTCGGTAGTTCCAGGTAAATAGCCCGCATATCCAGCGTACCCTGGGTAGCCCGGATAACCAGGATAGCCAGGGTAGCCCGGGTATCCTGGATAGCCCCTGTACGGTTGGAACCCCTTGCGTAGCAGGCGATTTCCGAAGATTGAGCCTAGGTATGTTCCGGTGGTGTCGACCGCGTCTTCGTCGCCCCACGGAAACCATCCCACCCATTTGCCGCTACTGTCGAACAGATATTTGTCACCGGATGACCGCCTAAATGCGATCCATTTACCACCCTTGTCGAAAAAATGCTGAACCATTCGCTGAGCCTCCGAAATTATCATGGGCTTTTTTTGGACTCACCCAACCCCCTCAGGCCGGATGAGCAATCTACCTTGGCGTTGAGCAAGATGCAGTGACACGCCAGGGGAACTTGAGCGCCAGCCGGTCATGAACAGCCGGATGTGCTTCCGCAAGTGTCGCATTTTTCGCAAGTTCCGTTGCGCACCATGGTGAAATTGTGGCACTCGGCACATTCATTGCCGGTGTAGCCTTGCATCAAAGACTGTTGACGGCGGGCCGCAGTCAGTTTTTTGGCATCTGCTGCTTCTTTGGCGGCAGCGTCCGTAAACAGAGGCTCAGCCACTGTTTCGGGAGCCGTTTCCACGACCTCGACTGCGCGCTCTTCATAATCGCGCTTGAAAGCCACCGCACCATCGCTGGCTACTGGTTCATTTTTAAGTGCCGTTGCGCCAGCCGTGATCGGGTGAATGTTCGATCCATAGGCTGTGGGGGTGGTGCGCTGCGGGGTTTGCTCCGGCTGGCTGACGGTCATGCCTTTCGGCTCACCGATATTGGTGACCAGCTTGACCGGGGAAGCACCTCGCACCAGACCCTTGGAGAAGGGCAGGGCCTTGCCTTCGGTAATTCCCTTGCCAAGCGAGGTGTTGGAAAAATCCGTATCGACATGGGCAAGATCATTGCGGTCAAGATAGGAAACGGCCAGTTCGCGGAACACATAGTCGATGATCGAGGTGGCGCTCTTGATGGCTTCATTGCCCTGCACCACGCCTGCCGGTTCAAATTTTACGAAGGTGAAGGCTTCGACATATTCTTCCAGCGGCACGCCATATTGCAGGCCAAGTGAAATGGCGATGGCGAAATTATTCATCATGGCGCGGAAGGCTGCCCCTTCCTTGTGCATGTCGATGAAAATTTCACCCAGCCGCCCATCATCGAACTCGCCGGTGCGTAGATAGACCTTGTGGCCGCCGACAACGGCTTTTTGGGTATAGCCTTTGCGGCGGTTGGGCAGTTTTTCACGGTCGCGTATGGTTTTTTCAACGATGCGCTCGATGATTTTTTCGGTGACTTCGACCGCACGTGCCGCAGCAGGGGCGGCAATCAGCGCCTCAACAGCATCTTCATCGTCTTCTTCCTCATCGGCAATCAGTGAGGCATTGAGCGGCTGCGAGAGTTTCGAGCCGTCGCGATAGAGCGCATTGGCCTTCAGCGCCAGTTTCCACGACAGCATATAGGCATTCTTGGCATCCTCGACCGTTGCCTCATTGGGCATGTTGATGGTCTTGGAAATGGCGCCTGAAATGAAGGGCTGTGCGGCCGCCATCATGCGGATATGGCTTTCCACCGACAGATAGCGCTTGCCGATCTTGCCGCAAGGATTGGCGCAATCAAACACGGCAAGATGCTCGTCCTTCAGGAAGGGCGCACCCTCCAGCGTCATGGCCCCGCAAATATGGATATTGGCGGCTTCGATTTCCTTTCTGGAAAAACCCAGTGCCGGCAGCATTTCAAAGGAAAAATCATTGAGCTGCTCGTCGGTGAAGCCAAAAGTTTCTTTCAGCCAGTCTGCACCCAGCGTCCACTGATTGAAGGCGAATTTAATGTCGAAGGCCGATTTCAGCGCGCCATTCAGCGCCTCGATCTTTTCGTCCGTAAAGCCTTTTGTTTTAAGCGTTGACGGATTGATGCCGGGCGCCTGATTGAAATTGCCATGGCCGACCGCATAAGCCTCGATTTCGGCAATCTGGCTCTCCGAATAACCCAGCGTGCGCAATGCTTCCGGCACGGCGCGGTTGATGATCTTGAAATAGCCGCCGCCAGCCAGCTTCTTGAATTTTACCAGCGCAAAATCAGGCTCAATGCCGGTGGTGTCGCAATCCATGACCAGACCAATGGTGCCGGTCGGGGCAATGACGGTTGCCTGCGCATTGCGATAGCCGTGCTTTTCACCCAGCTCAATGGCGCGGTCCCAGGCGGCGCGCGCATGCTCGACCAGTTCCTTTTGCCACACATGGTCTGCTTCAAGGGCGACCGGATCAACGGCCAGTTTCTCATAAGGACCGAGCTTTTTTGCCGAAGCCTCATCACGGACGCCATAAGCGGCGCGGCGATGGTTGCGCATGACGCGCAACATATTGTCGGCATTGCTTGAATACCCTTCAAAAGCACCCAGTTCACCAGCCATTTCGGCAGATGTGGCATAGGCAATGCCGGTCATCAGTGCTGTCAAAACACCGCCCAGTGCGCGACCCTCATCTGAATCGTAAGGAATGCCAGCCGTCATCAGCAGGCCGCCAATATTGGCATAGCCCAGGCCCAGCGTGCGGTATTTATAGGAAAGCTCGGCAATTTCACGCGATGGAAACTGCGCCATCATGACAGAGATTTCCAGCACCATGGTCCACAGCCGCACCGTGTGTTCATAGGCGGCAATGTCGATCGTGCCATCTGCATTGCGGTAGGGCAGCAGATTGATCGAGGCAAGGTTACAGGCCGTGTCGTCGAGGAACATATATTCCGAGCACGGGTTGGAAGCGCGAATCGGACCGGCTGCCGGGCAGGTGTGCCAGTCATTCATGGTGGTGTTGAAATGCAGGCCCGGATCGGCGGAAGCCCAGGCGGCATAGCCGATCTTTTCCCACAAGTCGCGGGCTTTCAGCGTTTTGGCCACTTTTCCGTCAATGCGGCGGATCAGGTTCCAGTCGCTGTCTTTCTCGACGGCGCGCAGAAAATCATCCTTGAGCGAGACGGAATTGTTTGAATTCTGACCGGAAACGGTGAGATAGGCTTCTGAATCCCAGTCGGTGTCATAGGTTTTGAACTCGATGGAGGTGTAGCCCTGCCGCGCAAACTGGATGACGCGCTGGACATAGTTTTCCGGCACGGCATTCTTCTTGGCTGCTCTGATTTCGCGCTTGAGCGCCGTGTTGATGGCCGGATCGAAGCAATCGTTTCCTTCGCCCTCGCAGTTGAGGCAGGCTTTCATGATGGCATCAAGATGCTTACGCACGATCTTTGAGCCAGTGACGAGAGCGGCAACCTTTTGCTCTTCCTTCACCTTCCAGTCGATGAAGGCTTCAACATCCGGATGGTCGGCATCAACAATCACCATCTTGGCGGCGCGGCGTGTGGTGCCGCCTGACTTGATCGCCCCGGCAGCACGGTCGCCGATCTTGAGGAAGCTCATCAGCCCTGAGGACTTGCCGCCGCCGGAAAGTGTTTCACCTTCACTGCGCAGATGAGAGAAATTGGAGCCGGTGCCAGAGCCATATTTGAACAGGCGCGCCTCGCGCACCCACAGATCCATGATGCCGCCTTCATTGACGAGATCATCGCCAACCGACTGGATGAAGCAGGCATGAGGCTGCGGATGCTCATAGGATGATTTGGAGCGGGTCAGTTTGCCGGTGAAGGGATCGACATAAAGATGGCCCTGGCCGGGGCCGTCAATGCCATAGGCCCAGTGCAGGCCGGTGTTGAACCATTGCGGCGAATTGGGGGCCACACGCTGGGTGGCCAGCATATAGGACAATTCGTCCTTGAAGGTGCGTGCATCTTCTTCCGTATCGAAATATTTGCCCTTCCAGCCCCAATAGGTCCAGGTGCCGGCCAGTCGGTTGAAAACCTGACGGGCATCGGTTTCTGAGCCGTAGCGCTCTTCTTCGGGAAGTTCGGCAAGGGCTTCCTTGTCGGCGACTGAACGCCACAGGAAGGAGGGAACGTCGTTTTCCTCGACCTTTTTTAAACGTGCGGGCACACCGGCCTTGCGGAAATATTTCTGGGCCAGAATATCGGCTGCAACTTGAGAAAACTGGGCCGGCACATCAATGTCATCGAGACGAAACACCACCGAGCCGTCAGGATTTTTGATTTCCGACAGCGCCTTGCGAAATTCAATCTCCGCATAAGGAGACTGACCCGCTTTGGTAAAGTGCCGTTCGATGCGCATCCCGTTTATTCCTTTGTCTGCATATAGTGTTTTTCGAGGAATTTTCCCAATTTAATTCCCGAAAAAGCATCCCGTCAGGTCAAGACATCAAAAAGGCAATTTCAGACTGCTTTTTTAACGCTGCCGACATCAAATTCCAATGGCGTCAGCACAGGCGCTGTCACCATTATTCATCACAAATCAAAAACGCTGTAATTTTTTACTCGAGGAGTGCATAACAATATATGGTAAAAATAATGATCGCAAACACTAAATATAGAGTTAACCAAGAAAAATTTTGGCGCTCCACCTTGTTTTTAAACGCAAAATAATCCACCCGCAGATTCTCATTTTTACAAAATCTGTGGGACGCGCATAATCGTTTTTAGAATGATGACCGTGCTCAGAACTCTCCGGCCGCGCCCGCACTGCGAGCACATGGCTGATAAAATGCGAGTCTATAGGGTCTCGTCAAGAGCTTGATTTGCAAGATTTGCAAACCCCTACATGTTGTGTGTCTGGTCATGTGGATATCGGGGAGAAGTGCCAACAGCCCTTGCATGCGGCCAATGGTGGCAGAGAAAGCATTTTTCCTGTCATCTGGCTTTTTTGGCAAGGCAGCCTCCTTGAAAAGGTGATACAGAAAATTGAATTCATCCCATGATGGAACTATTCTATAGCTGGGCGCGATATTGGCCTTGGCTTCATCCGGCCCGGCTTTATTGATTGAACCCGGCTTTGTTGGGCAGCTAAAAAGGCCTTTGGTTTAAACGCTGGAGGCGGTGGAGATATAGTTATGAACAGGCTTGTGCGCCCGAATGCGCCACAACCGGTCGATCCGATCTGGCGCTCTCTTCGCGATGAGGCGATGACTGCCGTCAATCGCGATCCTGTGCTGGCGGCATTTTTATATTCGACGATTCTCAATCAGGAAAGCCTTGAAGATGCGGTCATTCACCGACTGGCTGCACGGCTGGCGCATCAGGATGTTGGCGCCGATCTGATTCGTCAGGCCTTTGATGCCATGCGTGAGGATGACAAGGACTGGTCGACGATCGTGCGGGTCGATATTCAGGCCTATTATGACCGCGATCCGGCTTGCGAACGGTTTTTGGAGCCTGTTTTATATTTCAAGGGCTTTCATGCCATTCAAACACATCGCCTGGCGCATTGGCTGTGGAAGCGTGGCCGCAAGGATTTTGCCTTTTATCTGCAAAGTCGCTCCTCTTCGGTGTTTCAGACCGATATCAATCCCGGCGCCCGTATCGGGAAGGGGCTGTTTCTTGATCATGCGACCGGCCTTGTGGTTGGCCAGACTGCGGTGATCGACGATGATGTCTCAATCCTGCATAATGTGACCCTGGGGGGCACCGGCAAGGCTGGTGGCGATCGTCACCCCAAGATCAGACGCGGTGTATTGATCGGGGCCGGGGCCAAGATTCTTGGTAATATCGAAATTGGCCATTGTTCCAAGATTGCTGCGGGGTCGGTGGTGTTGTCGGCTGTTCCACACAACAAGACGGTGGCGGGGGTGCCTGCGCGTATTGTCGGCGAGACACGATGCGAAGACCAGCCTTCGCGCGAGATGGATCAGCTTTTGCCCTCGCAGGCGATGGATCACATTATCAGCTTTGATATTTGAGCGCAGAGTGGCGGATTTGGCTGGGTGCAACGGGGAGCCTTGCCTTTACAGCGTCATAAGCGCATGTAAAAAAGCCCTTTGAAAGAGCCAGTTCACCACCTGCTCATCAATGGAGATTATTCTTGAAACCTGACGAAATCCGTAAACTTGACGCCTATTTCAAGCGTGTTTTCCAGAGCCCTAATCTTGAGGTGAAGGCGCGTCCGCGCAAGGAAGATTCGGCCGAAGTCTATGTCGGCGATGAATTTCTCGGCCTTGTGTTCAAGGATGAGGAGGATGGCGATTATAATTTTTCAATGGCTATTCTGGATATTGACCTCGACTGAGGGGACAAAAGGCCAGGCAATGTCATTTTTTGCCGCCTGACCGGGAGACATTATGCCCACATATGCAATTGACGGCATTAAGCCGCATTTTGAAGACAGGCAGACCAATTGGGTTGCGCCGGATGCAATCGTCATCGGCAATGTCCTGGTTGGTCGCAATGTTGGCATCTGGTTTGGCGTTGTCATCCGTGGTGACAATGAGCGCATTGCCATTGGTGAGAATACCAATGTGCAGGAACATGCGATCATGCACACCGATCCTGATTTTCCGGTCACCATTGGCCGGGGCTGCACCATTGGCCATCGCGCGCTGCTGCATGGCTGCACGGTTGGCGATAACAGCCTGATCGGCATGGGCGCCATCGTGCTCAATGGCGCAAGAATCGGTAAAAACTCGCTGGTCGGGGCAGGGGCGCTGGTCACGGAAGGCAAGGAATTTCCCGACAATTCGCTGATTGTCGGCTCGCCTGCCAAGGTCGTGCGAACGCTGGATGAGGCCGCAATTGAAACCTTGCGGCAATCGGCTGCCCATTATGTTGAAAACGGCAAGCGTTTCAGCGCCGGATTACAGCCTGTTACAGACTGAGGCAAAACTGTCTTAAAGCGTGTCGTGATCTTTCGGATTCACGGGCTTGCTTTAAGCTTTTGTTTTTACGCATGTCTTTATCCCGAAACTGGTTCCAGTTCGGGAGACAGGCTTTAGCGAACACTGGCCACCGCATCAGCGCGGCCATCATCGATGGAAATCCAGACACCGGAATGTTGTGTGGATTGGCGTTTGAGATAGGTGTGGCGGGTTTTTGACCAGATCAACACCTCATCTTCCAGATTATCGAGAATGAAATCTCCCGCACTGGTGTGCACAGTCAAAACCGCATGGCCTTCGCCATTGGGCTGGCGCACAACGGTGATGAGCAGATTGCCGGCAGGAATACCGGCCTTCATGAGCCGACGGCGCTTTTCCAGCACATAGTCCTCACAATCGCCCATACCCTTGATCGGGTAGGACCAGACTTCCTCGCGGCCCCAGATTTCCATATCGGTGGCGGGAATAACACTGGTGTTGACGTCGTGATTGATTGTCGAAATGGTGGCCCAGAGCTTTTGTGTCAGCTCAATAGGCGCTTTTTTCGGCGTCTTTTGACGGCATTCTGCGGGAATTTTCTGACAAAACTCATAATGGCCGATTGGCTGTGTCGTGCGGCTGCCGCTTGACATGAAGTGATTGCCGGCATGGGCTGTCCCAAGCCAGGCCAGCAGCAGCGTCAAACTCGTCACAAACAAAGTGCCCCGGTTGAAAGCCATTATGATGTCTCTCCGTTTGAGGAGACAATGACAGGCCGGGATTTATTTGACGCAAAATATAGCCAGCGATTTTGTCTAAAATAAAATTAAAATTTTAATTTTATTTCCTGAACTGTACGAACCAGCTTCAGGATAAAGACGTACCCAAAAAACGTAACCATCTGGCTGCAAAATGCTCTAAGCTTTTGTTTAGTCGCATGATCTTATCTGAAAAACCTGCAACTTTTCTAAGATCATGCTTTAGCTATTAAACTCCGCATCAAGCGCTTCCGGGCGCTGGATGTCTGAGAATTCGATAGCAACGCCTTCTTCAAAGTGACGCACGATCTCGCCGCGCATGGTGCCAAGTGACACCTGAACGCCAAGAGCTGGTTTTACCTGTATTTCGATGGCGGCGCCAGACAAGGACAGGTCGATGATGCGGCATGGGTATTGGCGCCCGTCTGTGAGATGCAGCACGCTGGCCGGATTGTGGGGAACCGTGCGCTCATGGCGGCGCTCCTCTGTCAGGCCAAGTTCATGGCGGTTGACAAGCCATGTCAGTTGGGAGGCAAGTTTTGCACGCTTGCGCTTGGAGGCCAGAATTTTCATGGCAAAGCCATTTTGAAAGATGCGTTCGACAACTCCTTCAATACGGCCGATATGATCGATATAGGCGATGACTTTTTCACCTGGCTTGCCGTTGCGCTCGGCGCGCAAAGCAATATTTTCAGACGACATTTCAAGGACCTGGCAGGAATATTCAGACCTGTCTTCAAGCATGAAACGGCCATAAATCTTGATCTGCACGCTCTGAAAGCTGCGCTTTTTGCTCTGCGGCGGCGTTTGCAGGTTTATTTCAGAGTTCATAATCTCCTGCATCCTGTTTGTCACGCTCCGCTCCGAGTGCGGACAGATTCTTGATGTCGATTCTCATGAAGACCTTAACAAGCGATAAATAGCCTGTTTATGGCCCAGGCAATGAGATGAAACTGCCTTCACGTGGCCATTATGGCACATTGTGTTTTATATAACATATCGTGTTTTAATTATCATCGCGCCCGCCATCCAGCACCAGAAGATGCCGGATTCGGCGTGCCTTGCCGTAGCCTGCAAGCCCGCTTGCTGCATCGAGAGCATCAGGGACGAGTGCGGGAGGCTCAATTGCCGGACGTTTGCGGGTTTCTGTCTTGTGAACTTGAGGGTCTATAATCTTTATATCGTTGATAATTGCATCAACAATTGGCTCGGCGCCCAGCCAGAATGGCTTATGTGCTGATGTGACAATGCCAAGACAGCGCTGGTTTTGTGCTTCACTGATCAGCGGCAGGGCAAGAAGTTCAAAGGCAAGTTTGCGACCCGTCCGGCTTAAGGCCCGATAGGAAACAAACATGGCCTTGTGATCGTCGAACACGCTTTGTGTGTGCTCACCAACAAGGTGCCGATCCTGTTTGCGCCACAGCAGGGAAAAGCCAAAACCTTTCAATTCACGACCATAGGTGGTGCACAGCCTTGTGCCCGCCAGACGAAAGACAGCTTCGCTGCGCAAATCCTTTTCAAGAATAAACGTGTCAGCCAGCAGTTTTTTGATATCCGCAGGCTCGATTTCCGTACGCCGTGGCGCAGACCGCCCGTTGCGCAACTGATTCCAATAGTGAAACAGTGCGATGGAACCTGCGAGTTTCATATTCATTCTGCCCTGTGCAATCTGAAGCCTGATTGTCCCGACAATGAACAGGAGGACTTTTTTGATTTTGATGTCCTACATGCGATGTGAAACATGAAACGTGCCAGCTTTGCAGCCGTTTGTTCACGGCTTCAGGCTGTTAAGGTTAACAAGGGCTTTAGATTGTGCGGGAGCATTTGTTGTGCGACGCTGAAATCACTTTGGAAAATGATTTGCCCGGTAGCTGGCAGTCCTCCAGTCAAAGTCCAGGGAGCCACAGGCTCGGTTGGCCGTTTTGGAAAAAATCCGAAACGGCCTCTTTTTTGATTCGGCTCGCGCGTCTTGCCTCAGGTCTTTATTTAAGCCGCATTTAGAGTGCCGTGATCTTTCAGATTCACGAGCTTGCTTTAAATCTCTGTTTCTACGTATGTCTTTATTCCGAAACTGGTTCTCAAGTCTCGGGAGACAGGCTTTAACAGGACCACCCTTGAGGAACGCAACTGACAACATGACAAATCCAGATAAAGAATATCAGAACCGTGTGCGTTCCGAGCCGGTTTTCAATCTCCCCGGTGTGGTGGTTGTGTTGCTGGTGCTGTGCATTGGCATCCATGTGGTGCGCATTTATCTTTTGTCATCACAACAGGATTATGAGGTGATTTTGCGCGCGGCGTTCGTGCCCATTTTCTATTCGGGCCAATATGGGCTGGATATATATAGCTTCACCAGCCCCTTCACCTATACGCTGCTGCATGGCAGCTTCGTTCATCTGGCTGTGAACATGGTGTGGATGGCAGCCTTTGGAGCGCCGCTTGCCAACCGGCTTGGCCCGTTGCGCTTTATTTTATTTTTTGCCGTGACCGGTCTGGCTGCGGCTTTTTTCTTCTATGGGCTTCATCCATTGGGCCAAAATCCGCTGATTGGCGCGTCCGGTTCCATTGCGGGGATGATGGGGGCGGCTGCCCGGTTTGCCTTTCGTATAGATCATTCAACAGGAAAGGGGGCATTTGCCGGTCAGCCCCTGCCGATGCGTGACATCATCCGTTCGCGCAGTGTCGTTACCTTCCTTGCCATATGGATGGTGATCAATCTGGTAACGGGGCTTGTCGGCATTGTTCCCGGCGAAGAATCCCAGATTGCATGGGAAGCGCATATTGGCGGTTTTCTGGCTGGTTTCTTTGGTTTGAGGCTGTTTGAGGTTGGTCTGTCACGCCGCGCTTGAAAAGCTGAACCCGAGAGCGCACCATGGGGCGATAAAACGGTGTTCCGGGAGGGGGCTGCCCGGATACAGAGGAGGAGACAAGATGACGGTTAAGGCTATTCTTGCGCAAAAGGGCCATGATGTTTTTACAATCGGTCCTGACGAGAAACTTGATGAGGCCGTGCGCATACTTGCAGGTCATCGGGTGGGGGCATTGGTCGTGACCAATGCAGACAAGGCTGTTGTCGGCATTGTTTCAGAGCGTGATGTGGTGCGCGTGCTGGCCAAACAGGGGGCCGCAGCCTTTCAGATGCCGGTGCGCAAGATGATGACCTCAAAAGTCAAAAGCTGCCATGAGAGCCACACGGTCAACGAGATCATGGAAATCATGACCGCCGGGCGCTTCCGCCATATTCCGGTAGAAAAGGATGGCAGGTTGCATGGCATCATCTCGATTGGTGATGTGGTCAAACGCCGGATCGAGGATGCCGAGCGAGAGGCAGAGGATATCAAGGCCTATATTGCAACTGCATAAAGGGCTTGAAAGGCGGCGGTTCATAGAGGGAACCCTTGCCTCAGGGCCTGCTTTGCACTAGAGCATTTCGTTGCCGGATGAAAATATCAGGCGTCGTATAAATGCGACTAAAATAAGAGCTTAAAGCCTGTCTCCCGAACTGGGAACCAGTTTCGGGGTAAAGACATGCGTAATAACAATAACTTAAAGCGTGTCGTGAATCTGAAAGAAAAGCGATACGCTTCAGATCATTTCATGGTTTTATGAAATGATCTGGCAAGGCCATCAAAATAAAAGTGTGCTTATGTGCAGGCTTCTTGTTTTTGATGACGGGCAGATTTTTTGCAGGCGCGCATGACCCTTATAGATACCCGCACCCCCGACCCCAAACGCTTGATTCCCGGTGCGACCGGCGATTGGGAAGTGGTCATCGGCATGGAGGTCCATGCTCAGGTAACATCGCAATCGAAGCTGTTTTCAGGGGCTTCGACAGCCTTTGGCGCGCCGCCCAATGCCAATGTGTCGCTGGTTGATGCGGCCATGCCCGGCATGTTGCCTGTTATCAATGAGGAATGCGTCAGGCAGGCGGTCCGCACCGGTCTTGGCCTGAAGGCGCAGATCAATTTGAAGTCGGTTTTTGACCGCAAGAATTATTTTTATCCCGATCTGCCGCAAGGGTATCAGATTTCCCAGTTCAAGCAGCCCATCGTCGGTGAGGGGCAGATTGTTATTTCGGTTGGCCCTGACCGCAAGGGCGCGTTTGAGGATATCGAAATCGGCATTGAGCGCCTGCATCTGGAACAGGACGCCGGCAAGTCGATCCATGACCAGCATCCAACCATGTCTTATGTCGATCTCAACCGGTCGGGCATGGCACTGATGGAGATTGTGTCGAAGCCCGATATGCGCTCGTCTGATGAGGCCAAAGCCTATCTGACCAAGTTGCGCACCATTTTGCGTTATCTGGGCACATGCGATGGCAATATGGATGAAGGCTCCATGCGCGCCGATGTGAACGTATCGGTGCGCCGCCCCGGTGAGGGTTTTGGCACGCGCTGTGAAATCAAGAATGTCAACTCGATCCGTTTTGTCGGGCAGGCTATTGAATATGAGGCGCGTCGCCAGATCGCAGTTCTGGAAGATGGCGGCTCCATTGATCAGGAAACCCGTCTGTTTGATGCGGGCAAGGGCGAAACACGCTCCATGCGCTCCAAGGAAGAAGCGCATGATTACCGCTATTTTCCCGACCCGGATCTGCTGCCGCTGGAATTCGATCAGGCCTATGTCGATGCGCTGGCGGCTGATCTGGCTGAACTGCCTGATGACAAGAAGGCCCGTTTTATCTCACAAATGGGGCTGTCTGCTTATGATGCCTCCATTCTGGTGTCGGAAAAGGCGATTGCCGATTATTTTGAGCAGGTAACAGCTGGCCGTGACGGCAAGCTGGCGGCAAACTGGGTGATCAATGATCTGCTGGGCGCCTTGAACAAGGCGGGCAAAGATATTGAAAATACTCCTGTTTTGCCTGGTCAACTGGGGGCCATTCTTGATCTGATCAAGGAAGGCGTCATTTCCGGAAAGATTGCCAAGGACCTGTTTGAAATCGTCTGGACTGAAGGTGGGAACCCGCGCGAAATCGTCGAACAGCGCGGCATGAAGCAGGTGACCGACACCGGCGCCATCGAAAAAGCGGTGGATGATGTGATCGCCGCCAATCCCGACAAGGTTGAGCAGGCCCAAGCCAAGCCGACACTGGCAGGCTGGTTTGTCGGGCAGGTCATGAAGGCAACCGGCGGCAAGGCCAATCCGCAGGCCGTCAATGATCTGGTCAAGGCGCGTCTGGGCATCGAATGATGTTTGTCCGCACGGCCGGTGAGCAGGATCTTGAGGCAATCAAGGCCCTGCTTTCCAAGGCGTGGCATGCAGCTTATGACGGGATTTACAGTGCGCAGCAGGTGGATGAAATCACCGGGCAATGGCATTCGATTGCTGCATTGCGGGCGCAGTTAACGCAGCCGCATTCAGAATTTCTGGTTGCCGATGATGGCAAGCTGCTGGGTGGTGTCGCTTTTGCCGTTGCGGTTGATGATGGCAGACTGGTGTGGCTGCGCCAGCTTTATGTTCTGCCCGATCAGCAAAACAAGGGTATCGGCACCCTGTTGCTTGACGAATTGTGCCAGTGCTTTCCGCAAGCCCGGACAATCAGGCTGGAGCTGGAAAGAGAAAATGTGGCAGCACTTGAGTTTTATCGGGCGCGCGGGTTTTTGCTTATGGATAACCAGCTAAAGACCATGGCGGATGATCTTGCCATGGTGATGATGGAAAAACCCCTTTAACTTATGTTTGCGCGGCAATCTCGACATTGTCGATCAGGCGGGTGTTTTTCAACCAGACAGCAGCCAGCAGCCGTCCAGGCTTGTCAGCCTGCCATGGTGCAAGTGCGGTGCTTTCGCGGGCTGCAACATAGTCTATCTTGGTAAAACCCGCCTCAACCAGCGCCTGACTGGCTCTGGCTGTTTCCAGATCGGGGGTAACGCCATGGGAAATGGCGGATGCGGATTCACGCAGGATCAGGTTCAGGCGGCGGGCAATATCAAGCTGGTCGGCATCAAGATAGGCATTGCGTGAGGACAGGGCCAGCCCATGCTCGTCACGAATGGTGGGGGAACCAATAATTTTGACAGGCAGATCAAGGTCGCGGCACATTTGCCGGATCACGCAAAGCTGCTGATAGTCTTTTTCACCAAAAATCGCATAATTGGGTGTGGCTTGTATAAACAGCTTGGCAACAATGGTTGCCACACCTTCAAAGAAAGTCGGGCGAAAATCACTTTCCAGTCCGATTGCCGGACCGCCAACAACCACTTTGGTTGCAAAATTTTCGCCATAGATCTCTTGTGTGGCCGGAGTGAAGGCAAGGTCTGCGCCCAGACTGACAAGCTGCTCAAGATCGCGTTCAAGCTGGCGCGGATATGTGTTGAGATCTTCGTTGGGCGCAAATTGCGCAGGGTTGACGAAGATAGAGACGATGCAACGATCGGCGCGCAATTTTGCCTCGCGTATGAGCGAAAAATGGCCTTCATGCAGCGCGCCCATGGTTGGCACCATGGCAATGCTTTGGCTTGCCTGCCGCCAGATTTTTACCTGTGTGCGCAAATCAGCAATCGTGGAGGAAAGATGAAGGGCGCTCATGGTCAGTTTTTTGGCGTTGGCTTGTGGAATACATGTTCGGCAGCGGGGAAGGTGCGGGCGCGCACTTCTGCAGCATAGCTCATTGCGGCCTTGGCGACTTCATTGCGCAAATCGGCATATTCCTTGACGAATTTCGGCACCCGGTCAACGGTCAGCCCTATGGCGTCATCAATGACAAGAACCTGGCCGTCACAGGCCACACTTGCGCCAATGCCGATGGTGGGGATGGCAAGAATGCGGGTGATTTCAGCTGCAACCGGCTCTATCGTGCCCTCGATCACCACGGAAAATGCCCCGGCGCTTTCAACGGCACGGGCGTCTTCGAGAAGGCTTGCAGCACTTTCACTGCTCTTGCCCTTGATCTTATAGCCGCCCTCTTTTTCCACTGATTGTGGCTGAAGGCCGATATGGCCCATGACCGGGATGCCGGCAGCGACAATGGCTGCAATATGGCTTTTTATACCGGCGCCACCTTCCAGCTTTACCGCATGGCACCCGGTCTCGGCAAAAATCCGTCTTGCGGAGGCCAGCGCCTGTTCCGCCGAGGTTTCATAGCTGCCTGCGGGCAGATCGACCACCACACAGGCATTGCGCGCGCCGCGCATGACGGCCTGCCCATGCAGGATCATCATCTCCATTGTGGCGCCCAGCGTGTTTTCATGGCCATGTAGAACCATGGCCACGCTGTCACCGACAAGGATGAGATCAACATGCGGGTCGAGCAAGCGTGCAATCGGGTAGGTATAGGCAGTCAGGCAGGCAATTGGCTCCCCTCCCTTGCGGGCGCGGATGGCTTGCGTTCTGGTGTGTGATTGCGCAGACAAGGCAGGCGCCATGATTCTCCTCCGGTATTTTGCCGCATGGCCCCGATGGGTTGCGAGCATTAGAAAGCTGAAGACGGCTTGGCAAGGTGCATTTGCCTTATTATGCCTTAAGAGAGCAAAATGCTTGTCATTGCCATATGGCGCAGTCATAAGAAGGTGGCAGGCGATTTTACCCGGTAAGGCCCGGTAAAGCCCGACGAGGATTGGATGAAGACGTTTCTATTGCAACTTTTCACCTGGTGGAATGGTCAGAACCTGAATACCCGTTTCCATACCTGGCGTCATGGCAAGCGAGTTGGCGAGGACCAGTTCGGCAATGTTTATTATGAAGGCGGGATTGACTCTGAAGGTCGTACGCGCCGCTGGGTGATTTTTAACGGCTATTCGGAAGCCTCTTCTATTCCTCCGGGCTGGAATGGCTGGATACATCATCGTGTGGATGTGGCGCCGGTCAATGAGGATTACAAGCCGCATGCCTGGGAAACATCATACCAGCAGAACCTGACCGGCACGCCTGCTGCCTATCGTCCCAAGGGATCTCTTCTTGGCGCAGGCAACCGCCCGCAGGTCACGGGTGATTATGATGCCTGGACACCCGGTTCCTGAGGCAAGCCACAGGGCAGGGCATTTCTTGCCACATTTTGTGGGTAGTCTGGCTTTCCTGTCTGCAACGCCTGTCAGCTATCCCTATCAATACAGGCCCAAAACTCGGTATTTTGTATGAAGGTCATGGGCCGTATCTCGTTTAAGGTGGCAGTGCTATTCACCATTCTGGGTGTTGCCTGTGGTCTTTCTTTTGCGCAGGAGCAAGGCGCTGCCGAGCGCGTCAGCAATGCCGTGGCGGAATTTGCCGGTCTCGACAAGATCACCGGCCGTATCATCTCTTTTGATGTCTATATCGACGAGACGGTGCAGTTTGGCGCGTTGCAGGTGACGCCGCGGGTTTGCTATTCGCGACCGGATGCGGAAGCGCCCAAGACCGATTCCTTTGTGGAGGTTGATGAAATCACATTGGATCGCAAGATCAGGCGCATTTTCACCGGCTGGATGTTTGCGGAAAGCCCCGGCCTGAATGCTGTTGAGCATGCGGTTTATGATGTGTGGCTGAAAAGTTGCAAGCAGGAATCGGATGTGCCTGCCCCGGATCAGGCCGCCAGCAGCAGCTAGAACATTTTTCAGTCAAACGGAATCGTCTGACGTCGTAATAATGCGGCTAAAACAAGAGCTTAGAACATTTATCAGATCAGTAGCAGGCCTTTCATCGACACATAGCGTTTTTTACCGATGATCAGATGATCATGGACGACAATGCCGAGCCGTTTGCCTGTCTCGATGATTTCCTTCGTCATCTCGATATCGGCCTGTGAAGGGGTCGGATCGCCGGACGGGTGGTTGTGGGCAAGAACAATGGCCGTTGCCGAGAGTTCCAGGGCACGCCTGATGACCTCGCGTGGATAAACCGGCGTATGATCCACCGTGCCGGTCTGTTGCACCTCGTCGGCGATCAGCCCGTTTTTCTTGTCGAGAAACAGGATGCGGAACTGCTCACGCTCCTCAAAGGCCATGGCTGCCTGACAATAATCGAGCAATTGCGGCCATGAGGCCAGAATTTCGCGGTCCTTGATCTGGCCATGCATCATGCGCTGGGTGGCTGCCGCAATAACTTTAAGATCAAGCGCAACAGCCGGTCCAATTCCCTTGACCTCCTGCAACAGATGGGCAGGAGCACCCAGCACCTCGGCCAATGTTCCAAAACGGGCCAATAATGCCTTGGCTACGGGTTTGGTATCGGAACGGGGAATGAGGCGGAACAGCAGAAGCTCAAGCAATTCATAATCGGGCAGGGCGGAAGGGCCTGACGCTGTAAAACGCTCGCGCAGGCGCTCACGATGGCCCAGATAATGCGGCTTTTCCCGTGTCTTTCCGGGTGTGCCTTTAAGGGAAACAGTCTGCTCTTCCAGAACGCGCCTGTCACTGCTCTTTTTACTCATGCCCCTCCTTCATGTCGCACACTGAAATGGCGCAGTGTTTTTTTATACTATAAGCTGTCTTTCAAACCGGGGCGGTCGAGACCTTTTGGTGAAAGCGTAAAAATCTCGCAACCGGTTTCGGTGACACCAACCGTATGCTCATATTGGGCGGTCAGCGAGCGGTCACGTGTGACTGCCGTCCAGCCATCTGACAGCACTTTGACATGTGGCCGCCCCAGATTGATCATCGGCTCAATCGTGAAAATCATGCCGGGGCGCATTTCAACACCGTCTTTCACGCTCCCGTAATGCAGAATGTTGGGCGCATCATGGAACAGGCGCCCAACGCCGTGACCGCAAAAGTCACGAACGACCGAACAGCGTTCGCCTTCGGCATAGCTTTGGATGGTGGCGCCAATTGCACCGGTGCGCTCACCGGGTTTTACCGCAGCAATACCGCGCAGCAGGCATTCATAAGTGACTTCCATGAGCCGTTCTGCGGCGCGTTTGATCTGGCCCACCGGATACATGCGACTGGCATCCCCGTGCCAGCCGTCGAGGATATAAGTCACATCGATATTGACGATGTCGCCTTCACGCAGCGGCTTGTTGTCTGGAATGCCGTGGCAGACAACATGATTGATGGAGGTGCAGGTCGATTTGGTGTAGCCGCGATAATTGAGTGTCGCAGGCAGCGCACCATGGTCCATACCGAACTCGAACACGAAACGGTCAATGGCATTGGTTGTCAGGCCGGGGCGCACCATATCGGCCAGTTCGTCCAGACAGCGTGCTGTCAGATTGCAGGCCTTGCGCATGCCTGCAAAGGCATCCTCATCATAAAGGCGAATCTGACCCGTATTGCGCAATGGTGCAGTCTGTGCGTCGAGATAGGTTGTCATGGGCGTTCTGGCTCAAAAACTTGGAATTATTCTGCCTTTCATGTGGCACTGATTGGCTGTTGCTTCAAGCCATGCGCCGTCAAATGACCCGGTGGGGAGGCCGGGTGAGGGAACCTTGTGTGACTGTTTCGCATTGGAAACCATATTTTGTTCCATGTGGAGGCTGTAATGGACAGGCTGCAATTTATCGTACCGGTCCGCATCCGGATAGGGCCCGAGGTCCCGATTGAAGAAATATACAGTGTTGAACAGGCATTTGACTTTCTTCAGAACTGGCCCGTTGGCCGGGAGGGACCGCTTTTTCAGGCGGCAATGAATGCCTGTTTGAGTGCCAGTGTTGATCTTGTTTCTACCGAGGAAGCGTTTCGTGCCTTCAACTTGTTTTGTCGTGTCAGCGGGCTGCTCGCAAGCGATATGCGTGTGTTGGCAAAGGATGAAAACAAGGCTGAATTTAAGCCGGAACATACGGTTTCAAAATAGGCACCGGCTTTTTGTTTTCTGATAGAGTTCTTATAAAAATTTAATTAAAACAACAGCTTATTTAAATACAATCTCGCTATTCATAATTATTTTCTCAATTAAAAAATGAAGCTGACCGGCTGTGGGGGCACGTACCGGAATAGCGAGATGTCGATTCACGAAAAACGATTCAGCATGGTTCTTGATCCAACCAATCTATGGACTGTTTGGGACAATCAGGAGGAAATACCGGCAATGTTTGGTGACCGGGTTTTGTGTTCTCTTTCGGAAAATGAGGCGCATTCGGCTTCTGATGTTTTAAATGCTATTGATGACCGCCGCCGCTGGCTTCGCCCGGTGCCTGCGCCGCAGGATGTGTCGTTGCCTATGGAAACTGTGCTGGAAGCGGAGGTGATTGCCAAATTCAAGGCAACGGGGCCGGGCTGGCAGTCGCGTATCAATGATCTGTTGCGGGCGGTAAAGCTGTAGAGCATTTGGTGCGTCTGGAAATCAGCCATATATTTATGGCGAACAGAATGCTGTGCGTTCACCAAGTGTAAACTATGATTGCCCAAGCATAGTCACATGGCTGATCTGATTCCTTTCCCCCTTCATTCGCGCACGCGCCTCATCCGTTCCCTTGTGGACGATCTCAAGGTGGTGCACGGTCCTGCAGCAAATATATTCTGGCGTGAGCGCATTGCCGGTATCGTGGCCGATATGCGGCGTGCAGGACTGGCTGATGAGGCGATCCGGGACGAAATTCTTGGCCTTCAGGATGCAGTCCAGACAGAATTGCGAGGCAGTTATCTGCGTCAGCAGCGTGATGTCACAGCCTGATCAGACAGGCTTTAGCCGCATTTGTGCTTGCGCCAGATGATTCTGTCTGTACTCACAAAATGCTTTAACGGTGGATGGAGCCTGTCATGAACAGGTCGATGCCTTGCGGCGAGATAGTCTGCGGCTGGCGGCCTGAAAGAATGGCCAGCGCAAGCAACCCGACAAAAGCAGGTGCAAAAAGCACACCGATGCGTGCAAGACAGGTCAAGGTCTCCCAACCGCGCCTATCGGGGCGTGCATCCGGTTTTTTGTCATTTTGGCTCATGCTCTTTGATATGAAGCCTAAGAGTCAAATTTGAGTTAAAGTGCCGGATGCGCCCCAACGGATAAAATGCTTTAGGGTCGAAACCCAATCAGAGTATTGCGTAAATTTTTGAAATCAGATTCTGTGCATGTAC